>RGZZ01000012.1 GCA_010028905.1 Pseudomonadota bacterium
CGAGCAGGTCATCGCCGCCGAGAATGGGAACGCCGGCGTGAAGCGTTCCCCACCGCGTGGAATCCGGGTCGAGAAGGCCCACCACCTCGACATCCGGCAGGCGGCGCGCGATGTCGACCACCACCCTGGCATGTCCCCCCGCACCCAGCCCGACGACCTTCATCGCACGGGTGCTGGCGCCAGCTCGACAAGGACCGCCGCCAGCATGTCGCGCACGTAGACCTGCTCCTCATCGGTCATCGTGCCAAAGAACGGCAGCGACAGCGAACGCGCGGAGGCGGCTTCCGCAATCGGGAAGTCTCCGTCTCGGTAACCGTATCGGCGCGCATAGTATGGCTGCAGATGGATGGACGGGAAGTAGGGGCGGCACTGCACGCCACGCGCGTCGAGACGACGCATCACCTCGTCGCGATCGAAGCGGGCATCGAGACGGATCACATACACGAACCAGGAGACCTGCGCTCCCGCGCGCCGAGGCGGAAGGGTGACCCCGGGGAGGTCCGCGCACAGCGCATCGTAGCGCGCCGCAACCTGGGCCCGCGCTTCGAGCAGCGCATCGAGGCGTCGCATCTGCACCTCGCCGATGGCCGCACTCATCTCATCAAGACGGTAGTTGTAGCCGAGGCGCTCGTGACGGAGCCAGCCGCCATCATCGGAGCGCCCCTGGTTGCGCATGCTGTCGATGAGCACGGCGGCCTCGTCATCATCTGTGACGACCATGCCGCCCTCGCCGCACGTGATCTGCTTGTTGGGGTAGAAGCCGAACACGGCCGCGTCGCCCATCGTTCCGACGGCCTGCCCCTGCCAGGCCCCGCCCAGCGCCTCACAGGCGTCCTCGATCACGCGAAGGCCGTGTCGCCGTGCAATCTCGACGATAGCGTTCCCCTCCGCGGGATGGCCAAAGACGTGTACCGGAAGGATGGCGCGCGTGCGCGGCCCGATGGCGGCCTCGATGCGCGCCGGATCGATGTTGAGGGTCTCCGGATCGATATCGACGAAGCGCGGCACCGCGCGCTCGAACTCGATGCAGTTCGCCGACGCGACGAACGAGAACGGCGTGGTGATGACCTCGTCGCCCTCCGTGATGCCGAACGCGCGCACGCAGAGATGCAGCGCCGCCGTGCCGCTGCTGACCGCCATCGCATGACGCACGCCGAGACGCTCGCGAAAGCGCTGCTCGAACTCACGCAGACGTGGCCCCAGGCTCAGCACGCCCGAGGTGACGACCTCGTCGACGGCCTTTCGCTCGAGTGGACCGATATCAGGCCGGGATTGCGGAATCTTCATCGTGCGAGCCTTCGCCACACGACCCGTTGCTCCCTCGAACGACGTGCAGAGACGATCGCTCGACGCAGGGCTACACCGCCAGCAGGCGGGCCGATCTCCCCTCGAGATAGCGGCGCACAGCCTCCGCATCATCGAGGTCGACGCCAGACGCGAGCATGCGCATCGCGAGCGTCTTCGACATGCTCCAGACATCCGGGTTCTGGCAGTTTGCCACCATCTCCCCCGAAAGCCTCGCCACGAGCGCAACGAGGCGAGCCCCGTCGCGAAGGTGCCCGCCCTTGCCCAGGAAATGGATCCAGGCGGTGAGAACCGCGGGGAGATTTGCGATCTCATCAAGCGTGGCCACGAGCTTCTCGGGAACGAGACCGAGCATCAGCTCCTCGAGCGAATAGCGATCGAGGCGCGCAGGAGCCAGCCCCAGGAACATGCGCCCCAGCGACACGAACGACGGCATCGCTGACGCAGCCTGCTGACGCTGCGTGGGAGACAGCGCGCACGCCTGGGGAGAATCGAGGAAGCGACGGATGAGCGATCGGTCTGCGGGCTTCAGCACGGTGCGATCCGGAAGCTCGCCCTCGAGCGGTTCGAGACCATCGGGCGTCGCCTCTTCGGTCTCTTCTGCGGCGCTCCCGGCGCGCATGCGATACATCTCGGACTTCTTCGGATCGCCAAGGCGCGCGTAGAGTGTCGCCATGAGCTCCCAGATCTCGGCCAGGCGGCGTTGCGCCGATTCGTCGAGCACGATCTCGGGCGGAGCGCACTCTGGATCAGCGTCGCAGGCGTCTTCGTCTTCCGCTTCGTCGCTGCCATCCATCGTGAGGTGCTCGGCGTGCAGCAGCCAGGTCTCGGCCTTGTGCAGCAGCTTGGAGTCACTTCCAGCAACCGCCAGCAGGGTACGTCCCGCCATGAAGGGGACCTCGGGGAACGCGTGCGTGGTTGACTTCAGCGACTCGAAGACGGCGATGGCCTCCTTGACGCGCCCCGACTGCGCAAGCAGCTGCGCGCGCATCAGCTCGAGAGGCGGGTAGTGGAGCGCGGCCGTCCACTCGACGACGCGCAGACGTTCCGCCGTGCCAACCCCAGCGGGCGGCGTGCTCATCAGATGAAGCGCAACACGCGTCGAAGTCGAGGTCGCAGACGTGTCAGCCGACACGGGCTGCGCAAGCGGTTCGAGCTTCTCGTTCTCACTGGCCCAGCAGAGCGCGGCCCACGCCTGCTCGAGCCCTGTCGCGTCGAGACCCTCGAGGGCCTGAGGGTCTTCCAGCAAGCGACGCCACAGTGTCTGCGTCGCGCACGCGATCTTTCTTGCGCTCGTTCTCGCCATGACTGCCAGCCCTCCCCGGCCCGCCTGCCGCGCGGTCGGCCGGCGCAAGCGTATGAACGTGTCATCTGATTTCTGTATACCAGATATAGTATGACAGGTCACAGGGAAAAGCAAGATATCGTAGAGGGTTTTTATCCACAGAACATCCACGAGTTTTCCACAAATTGCGCCGATCCGGCAAAAAAAAAGCACCCGTGGGCGCACGCCGGTCTCCAACGCAACCGAGCCGATGATCAGCTGGCGAACGGGTACTCGCCGGCGGCGAGGCGCTCAAGCTTCTGGGCTGCGTCGATGCGACCGAGCGCCTGCTTCACCGCGTCGCGCCCCAGCAGGCCCTCGAGGGCGCTGAGCGTGGCGTAGCCACGCGTGCTCCCGGCGGCCACCCTGCGCTCTATGTCGGTCTGCACCTCGGGATGCGCCTCAACGAGCTCGGCCACGACCTTGGCGCTCTCGCGCGAGTACGCATTGATGGTGCGGATGCTCGCCATGATCGCGGCGTGCCGGCACTCCTCGAGGCGGGCGTCTCGATCGCTCGTCTCTACGCCCTCGAGCATCGACGTGGCCACGGCGCGCGTGTCGACCCGAATCGACTCGTGCTCCCAGGTCTCGAGAAAATCGCGCACCAGCGCATCCTTCTGCTCGGCGCTGCGGCGATCGCCCTCGTCGAACGTCACCAATCCGCTCAGCTCCCAGTTGCTCTTGAGCCCCTTCGTGCTGAGGTTGGTGCTCCCCAGGAAGGCGGTCTTGTCGGTGATGATGGCCTTGGCGTGCACCTTGCGGTTGTGCGTGGGGCTGGTGCGCGTGAGGTTGGCCCACCGCACGGGAATGCCCGCGTCTTCGAGGGCGGTGTAGCCGGCTTCGTTGGGGGTGCCGCCGTCCGGGTAGATGCCGGGATCGAGCACGACGCGCACGTCGAGCGTTCTTCCCTGGGCCTGCATCTCTTCGTAGCGCGCCGCAATCGCACGCGCCACAACCCGCGTCATGACGAACGACGGGACGTAGATGAACTTCTCGGCGGTGGAGATGGCGTGCAGCAGAATCGCCACACGCTCGTTGGGAGAGTCGCCCAGGGTGAGCAGATCGTTCCCGCGAACCTCCGCGGCAGGCGACGAGATGTCGTTCGCCCGCCGCACATTGGCCGGACGTGCGAGACGACCGACCACGTCTTTCACCTGAGCGCTCAACATGCGTCCCCCCTCGCGCTTGAGCGGAAGAACGTTGCTCGGAGTATCGCCGGCCGAGAGGAATCGCTCGAGCTTCTTCTCGTCGATGCGGCCGTGCGCGTCCTGGACATCGATGATCTGCGAGAGCTTCAGCCCGGACTTGCGCGCCAGCTGCTCGAGCGCCGCGGCGTCGGTGGTGATGCGCGGCGCGTCGACATCCCGGTCCTTCGGCCCCGCCGCGGCCATGAGCATGGCGGTGAGGGCTGAGGGGCCCACCAGCATGCCGCCCGCGCTCACCAGCGCGGCATGGCGAGGATTGTAGATGTCACGCAACCGAGCCGCGCTCGACAGCGTCGTGTCGCGCTTGAAGACCTCGACGAGACGGCGCGCCCCCGGCCCCTCGACCAGCACGGCCGCGTCAACGTTCTCACCGGAGTCGGAGTTGGCGTTCATGCCCCCGAGGATCACCGCGTCGCCCACACGGAAGAGCTTCTGGTGCATGAGATTGCTCTCCCCGATCTCACGCTCCACGGGAAAGAAGGTCATGCCCACATCAGAGCCCTTTGCCGCAAGATCGAGCAAGCGATAGGCCGTGAGCATTTTCTTGGCCACCGCGCCGGCATTGATGGTGCCGTCATCGCGGCTGGGCAGCAGACGGCCGGGATCGAGGTTCACGCGAACCTTGTTCCCGGCCCTGGCCGCGGCGGCAAGGCGCGAGAGCATGGTCTGGCTGGTGAGCTCGTAGTACTGCACGTTGATCTCGGTGGGTCGACCCGCCTCGCCATCGGCAATGGCCTTGTCGAGAAGGCGCATCTTCGTCTGCCAGATGGCTTCACGGTTGAGCGTGGTCGCCTGGTTGCCAGAGACCACCGTGCCCGTGCTCGACGCATCGATCTGCTCCATGATGCCCAGGACCTGCTTCATGTCGCCCTGCGAAATCTGGGCGAAGGCGTAGAACGCCGACGTCGTGGGAGAGACCTCCGGGGAGCCCTCGGCGATTCGGCTCAGCTCAGCCGAGCGCGCCTGCACGCGATAGCGCTCCTTCGCGCCATCCCACTGGTGGAGGAACTGGTGCACCTTGACCAGCTCGTCCTGCACCTTGGCGTTGGAGCGCTCGCTGTCACGCACCTTGCCGTGGAGCTCGCGGTGCCAGCCGTGCATCGACCGCGCAAACCCCTCGAGCGCCCCGAGATCGCTGCGCGAGATCGTCTGCTCGGTCTCGATCTGATGGAAGATGCGCTCGACGCGCTTTGGGGAGAAGGGGCCTTTCAGGCGGATCTCGCCGGCGAGTGCCGCCATGTCACGACAGCTGTCGGGGGAGATGACATCCGGACCGATTCGTACCTTGCCCGGCTCTGGCTCTGGGAAGACCTGATCGGCCGAGGACTCACACGGATCGGCAGGATCTTCCCCTACCTGTCCGGTCTCGGCCTCCGTGGCGTCGGGCGCGCAGGAACGAGCCCGAGCTGCACGCGTTGGCGCGTGCGTCCGGCCCACAGACGGTTCATGATCGAGCCGCGTGACCTTCACCCACTTCTCCTCATGAGACCATCTTAACAGGTTGTGGGTCAGGGATCCAGGCCGAGACGTTGCCGTTTCGGCACGTTGCGCGGGCCGCCCACCGGTGCGGAGAGCAACCGTCACGCGCCCCGTCGGGCAGAGGCAACGTCAGTTCGGCGTAGGCGCCTTCTCGAGCGCGGTGCCTTCTTGCAGGGCGCGGTCAACCGCCTGCTTCACCTCTTCATGCGACTGCCCGAGCGCCTCTGCCATCTCCTCGACCAGGACGTCGACAGCCTTCTCGAGATAGGCCTTCTCCTGGGTCGACAGGCGACGGATCTGCACCCGCGCCTGCATATCGCGCACCAGTGCCGCCTGATCGTTGATCTCAGAAGCCTTCTGGCGCTCCTTGAGGGCCCTGCGCCACTCCACATCGGACACCGGAGCGGTGCGGGTGGCCAGCACCTCGTACACCTGCCTCGCCTGCTTGGCCGACATGACCTTGCGGAGCCCTCGGTCAGCCGGGTTGATGTCTGTGGGAATGTAGATTGTGGAGGTCTGCTTGTCAGGGCGGATCTCGTAGAACTCGCGCCCGGCGCCAAACGCCTCGTTCTTGTTGACACCCATCACGCTGCCCACACCCACCTGGCGCACGGCCACACGGTCTCCGATCTTGAAAACAGCCATTTCCCTCACGTTCCTTCGGTGACGGACGCCCCAGGACCAACTCGAGCGCGACGGCCTCCTGGCAGGTCTTGCCCGAGCGTGCTCTCTCCTGGGAGAGCCGCGTGCGGCGCACGCTTTGAGGCCCCCCTGGAGAGCGCCATCCTGGTCCGTTAGACTAGGTTGACCTGATCGAATTCGACACTGCTCTGACAAAAGCCTGTCGCCCCGAAAACTCTTTCTCCACGGCAGGGATAGGTATCGCCAGCGCAGGACGGGCTTCGTCCGGGAAGAAGGTGCACACCATCATGACCGACTCGCCGTTCCGGCTCGTAGCCCCGTTTCCTCCCCGCGGCGACCAGCCCCAGGCCATCCGCACGCTGGTCGAGAGCCTGAACGCGGGCCGTCGACATCAAACCCTTCTGGGCGCAACCGGAACGGGCAAGACCTTCACCATGGCGTCGGTCATCGCCGAGGTCGGTCGGCCAGCCCTCGTCATCTCGCCCAACAAGACCCTCGCCGCCCAGCTCTGCGCCGAGTTCCGGGAGTTCTTCCCCCAGAACGCCGTCGAGTACTTCGTCTCGTACTTCGACTACTACCAGCCAGAGGCGTACATCCCCACCAGCGACACCTACATCGAGAAGGACTCGTCGGTGAACGACGAGATCGATCGCCTCAGACACGCCGCCACCCAGGCGGTGCTCGAGCGACGCGATGTCATCGTGGTGGCCTCGGTGTCGTGCATCTATGGCCTCGGCTCCCCTGAAGACTACAAGGACGCCATGGTGGTGCTCTGGCGCGGGCATCAGATGCCCCGCGATCACGTGCTGCGCCGCCTCGTCGACATGCAGTTCACCCGCACCACCATGTCACTCGACCGTGGCACCTTCCGCATGCGGGGCGAGCTGCTCGAGATCTTCCCGGCCGATGAGGAGAAGATCATAAAGGTCGATTTCTTCGATGACGAGATCGAGTCGATTCAGGTCTACCACCCCGTCACGGGCGAGATCATCGCCACGCCATCGCGCATCGTCGTCTACCCGGCCAAGCACTACGTCACGCCCTGGCACAAGATGGAGAAGGCGCTGAAGGCCATCGAGGCCGAGCTCGTCGACCGCCTGGCGTGGTTCCGGGAGCGCGGCATGCTGCTCGAGGCGCAGCGACTCGAGATGCGCACCCGCTATGACATGGAGATGCTGGCCGAGGTCGGCTTCGTGAACGGCATCGAGAACTACTCGCGCCATCTCACGGGGCGCTCGCCGGGCGACGCCCCGTACACGCTGCTCGACTACCTGCCCGACGACTTCATCTGCGTCATCGACGAATCACACGTGGCCGTGCCCCAGATCGGTGGCATGCTGCCCGGCGACCGCAGCCGCAAGGACAATCTCGTGCGTTTCGGGTTCCGCCTGCCCTCGGCCTACGACAACCGCCCCCTCACCTTCGACGAATTCATGTCGAAGGTGCCGCAAGCGGTCTACGTCTCGGCCACCCCTGGCCCCTACGAGCTGCGCCACAGCGAGATGGTGGCCGAGCAGATCATTCGCCCCACAGGACTGGTCGACCCGGAGATCTCCGTCCGTCCGGTGGAAGGGCAGATCGACGACCTCATCGGTGAGATCCGCATCCGTGTCGAGCGACAGGAGCGGGTGCTCGTCACCACGCTCACCAAGAAGATGTCGGAAGATCTCACCGACTACCTCGCCGAGATCGGCATCAAGGTGCGCTACCTGCACTCCGAGATCGACACCCTCGAGCGAGTGCAGATTCTCCGCGACCTGCGGCTCGGCGCGTTCGACGTTCTGGTAGGCATCAATCTGCTGCGGGAAGGCCTCGACCTGCCCGAGGTGTCGCTGGTGGCCATTCTCGACGCCGACAAGGAGGGCTTCTTGCGGTCTGAGACCTCGCTCATCCAGACCATCGGCCGCGCCGCAAGAAACGTGAGCGGAACCGTCATCCTGTATGCCGACCAGATGACGCGGTCCATCGAGAAGGCGGTGGCAGAGACCGAGCGTCGGCGGGCCATCCAGATCCGCTACAACGAGGAGCACGGCATCACACCCTCAACCGTGCGAAAGGCCGTGCGCGACATCCTCGAAGGGCTGAACCTCACCCCTGCAACCGCTGCCTCGAACGTGGCGCTTCCTCAGAAGGACAGCCTGTCCGCCGAGCAGATCGAAGCCTTCATCAAGAAGCTCGAAACCGCCATGAAAGAGGCGGCAAAGGCCATGGAGTTCGAGACCGCCGCGGCGATTCGCGACGAGATGCTCGCGCTGCGCAAGGCACTGGCCGACAAGGTGGCGAGTGTGCCCGGAGCCTCGCTGGAACACGACCCGTCGGTGTCGACCGGACAGATCATGGCCGCCCGTCGGCGTCAGATACGGGAAGAGGCCCGCCAGCGTCAGGCGCAGGCCGTTGCCACGGCCGATACCGACCCGATCGATGCGCCGCGCGCGGGCGCCGAAGACACGCGCCCGCGCGTTGAAGGCGGGAGACCGGGGCGTCCGGCCGCGCGGCGGCGGAAGCGCTAGCATCACGCCCGATCACCGCGCTGGCGACATCAACGCCCCATCTGCTCTGGCGAGTACCCGTACTTGCGCAGGTACTCACGCTCCTCTTTCTCGTCTCGCCACTTCCATCCGATCGGCTGCTGCGGGATGATGCCATAGTCATTTGCCTCGACGCAGGCTTGATTCATGCGGGCGCGCCAGTTGTCCCTGAACGCCAGGAGCTCGTTGATGGTCGACTCGTTGGCCGCCTGGTTGGAGAGGTCGACGCTCTCCAGCGGGCCTGCGTAGAGGTGAAGCCATCGCTTCTGCGACGCATTGTCGCCATCGAGGGCCAGCTCGAATGCGTCGCGCCAGAAGTGGACATCGCCGGATGGGGTGAGGTCGGTCACGGTTACGCGATGCGCGGGCGCTGACGCCATGACGCGAAGCAGCGACTGGCCCTCCAGCTCCTGAGGCGCTTGCGCGCCCGCAAGCGAGAGCAGGGTGGGCACCACATCGATGAGCCCGACGGCCTCCGCGCAGCGCCTCCCCTGCGGGATGCCCGCTCCGCTCACGATCATCGGCACCTGGGCGACGCAGCGATACCCGTGAACGAAATGGCGGTAGTAGCCGTGCTCGAAGAGGTCCCAGCCGTGGTCGGCCACCACCATGATGACCGTGTTCTCGCTCAGGCCCTGGCTGCGCAAGCCCTCGAGAAAAGTGCCGAAGCCCTTGTCGAACTGGCGGATGCCGTTCTCGTAGTGCGCGATGAGGTGCGCCTTCTGCCCCGGGGTGAGCGGATGCCCCCGCAAGCCCTCCTGGCTCACCTTGTGGTTCAACGTGTGCATGAAGTCGAGAGGGACATCGTCGTAGATGGCATCATCGCAGATGCGCTCCGCGAAGTGCGGGTCGGCGAACCAGCCGTGCACCTTCTCGGCGTCGGCGTTGTAGGGCGGCGCGTCCGGACACTCGCTGCACAGCGGCGGATGGGCGTCGTAGCCGTGCACGAAGAGGAAGAACGGCCGCGCGTCGTGGCGCCCCTGCAGCCATTCCATCGCGGTGGCGAAGGTCTGGCTGAAGTACGCGCCCGGCTCCCAGTAATGCGAGAAGCCCCTATCGAACCCGTAGTGGGCCGACAGCAGCCCTCCGCCCTGCGAGGCTGCGGTCTCGTATCCCAACGCGGCCATCCGCGACGCGAGGAGCGGGTGGCGGGTCGAGATCGTGTCCGGCACGTCGAGACGCAGCGGAATGGAGGCGGGATGGCGCCCCATGAACATGCTGACATGGCTGGGATAGGTCCACGAAGCCTGGGCGAAGGCCCGTTCAAAGACCACGCCGTTGCGGGCGAGACCGTCGAGGTTCGGCGTCAGCGGCTGACGGGGCGACTGGCTGCGATAGACATCGACGCGGTCGGAGCGCATCGCGTCGACCGAGACGAGAATGATGTTCGGGCGACCGCTCGCGGCCCGCGGATTCGATCGCCAGAGCAGATCTGCCGCATTGATCGTGACGATGAGCAGCAGCAGCGAAAGCACCCCTGAGCGAGATCTGCGCTTCACGGGAGTGTGGTGAAGCGCTTCTTGAGCTTGCCGTAGAGACGGGCCGCGACGTAGGGTATCTGGGCGCGCAGGTTGACGCGTTCCCCCGGATCCTTCTCGAGGTCGTAGAGCTCCTGCGTGCCGTTCTCGAGGGTGACCACCAGCTTGTAGCGCCCATCAACGATGCCGCGCCGGGTGGTCATCTTGAGGAAATCTGTCTCCGGGTAGTCGATCCGCGCGGCCGCGTGCCCCTCGATCACGGGCAGGAGGCTCACCCCATCGCGCCCTTCGGGGGCCTGAACCCCCACGGCATCGAGCATCGTGGGCAGGGCATCGATGTTGCGCACGGCAGCTGAGACCTTCTGGGACGAGGCCCCCGGGAAGAGAAAGACCAGCGGAACGTGGATCAGCTCGTCATAGAGACTGTGTCCGTGACACATGGCATCGCGCTCGAAGAGCTCTTCCCCGTGGTCAGACGTGATGACGACGATGGTCTTGTCGAGGATGCCCGCCGCCGCCAGTCCCTTCATGAAGGCGCCGAGCTGCTGGTCGGTGTGGCGCAGGCGCTCACGGTAGAGGGCACGCATGTACGCCACATCATCTTTTCCCATGCCGCTGACGTAGAAGCGCCCCTCACGCTCCTTGTTGAGCCATTCCTGATCGCGCATCTTCAGGTACTGCGCCGCGCCCGGTCGATACGGCCCACGGTAGCGACCGCTGAAGAACTGCCCCGTGTACGACATGTCGACCGCGCCGTGGGGGTTGTAGGCGTGCACGAAGGCAAAGAAGGGCTTCTTCTGGGTCTTGATCCAGGCGAGAGCGGCCGGCCCGGTCTTCTCGAACGTGCACAGGCGCTCTCCCGTGAAGTGCAGATCGAGGCGCTTGTCGAGACCGTCGATGGAATCGATGGTCTGCTGGCCGGTGAAGGCCGCCGCGCTGTACCCGTGCGCGCGCAGCACTTCGGGGAGCGTCTTCACGGCACGCGAGAGCTTGAGCTCGTGGGGCCCCGTGGCATCGCCCGGCGTGAAGACGAACTTGTTGTAGACCCCGTGACGCGACGGGCCAAGAGCGGTGAGAAGCGAGACCGTGCCCGGCACGCACCAGGTCGAGGTCGAGAGCGCGCGGGTGAACGCGATGCCCTTCGAGGCCAGACGGGTGAGCGTTGGCATGGTGGCGCCGTCGACATAGTCTGCCCGCACGGTGTCGAGCTGGATGAACACCAGGTTGGCATTGCGCAGCTTGTGTGAAGCGGGGGATCCCTGGGCCTGCCGGGAAGCGGTGAGCAGGGCCGCGAGATACACGAGGAAGGTGAGAGCGGTGCGGATTCGCAAGTTTTCGGATCTCCAGGCGTTTGCTCTGAACGTGACAGAGAACGTAGCGGCTTTCAATACGGAAACGCAGACACTGTCTTAAATTTTGTTTACCCACCCCTGGCAGACACAGCCGTTGATCGGGCATTGAACCATGCGGGGATTGCGTGTTTCACGTGGAACTCATGCCTCCCCCCGCCAGTCGACCTCGAGTGCCATCCCCCGGTGGCCGGTGACTGAGCCCTCAGCGACAGGAACGACCATGGGTCAGAACAAGATCGTCGTCAAAGGTGCCCGTGAGCACAACCTCAAGAACATCGACATCGAGCTCCCACGCGACCGCTTCATCGTCATCACGGGGCTGAGCGGCTCGGGCAAGTCGTCGCTGGCCTTCGATACCATCTATGCCGAAGGCCAGCGTCGCTACGTCGAGAGCCTGTCATCGTACGCGCGCCAGTTCCTCGGCCAGATGGAGAAGCCAGACGTCGACTACATCGAAGGGCTCTCACCCGCCATCTCCATCGACCAGAAAGGAGCCTCGCGCAACCCTCGCTCCACGGTGGGAACGGTGACCGAGATCTACGACTACCTTCGCCTGCTCTTCGCACGCGTGGGCACCGCACACTGCCCGGACTGCAACCTGCCCATCGCCGCGCAGACCACCGACCAGATCGTCGACCAGGTGCTGGCCCTCGAGAGCGGCACCCGCTTCCTCGTGCTGGCGCCCATGGTGCGCGGACGCAAGGGCGAGTACCAGAAGCTGTTCGACGAGGTGCGCCAGAAGGGGTTCCCTCGGGTGCGGGTCGACGGCGTGATGTACGATCTCACCGAATCGATCCCCCTCGACAAGAACAAGAAGCACACCATCGAGGCCGTGATCGACCGCATGGTACTGCGCGAGGGGGTGCGCACGCGCCTGGCCGAGTCGCTCGAGACCGCCCTCGACCTGGGGGGCGGCAGCGTGATCGTGGCCGTGGTCGACAGCCAGGGCGAGATGCAGCGCGAGCTGCTGTTCAGCCAGAAGATGGCCTGCGCGGCGTGCGGGCAGTCGTATGACGAGATCGCGCCGCGCTCGTTCTCGTTCAACTCTCCCTACGGAGCCTGCCCGGACTGCACCGGCATCGGCCATCGCCTCGAGGTCGACCCGTCCCTGGTTGTGCCCGATCCGTCGAAATCGCTCGACGAGGGGGCCATCGTGCCCTTCGGCAAGCCCGTTCGCGCCTACCGCCACGCCCCTGCCGAGTCGTGGTTCTGGGGACGGCTGTGGGAGGCGTCTGCGCGGGTGAAGCTCGACTTCGAGAAGCCCTTCAAGAAGCTCTCGAAAGAGCTGCAAGACCTGGTGCTGCGCGGCGCCGCGTCACACCCCCGCTTCGCCGGCGTGCACTTCGAGGGGGCGATTCCCAACCTGGCGCGGCGCCACAAGGAGAGCGAGTCAGAGTACATCAAGGCCGAGATCGAGAAGTACATGCGCGAAGCGAGGTGCGCGCGCTGCAACGGGGCGCGGCTGCGCTCGCTGCCCCTGGCGGTGCGCGTGAACGGCACCAACATCGCCGAGGTGACGAGCATGAGCGTCAAGCGCGCCCTCGCCTTCGCGGAGCAGCTCACCGAGACGTTCACCGAGCGGGAGATGCGCATCGCCCACCAGGTGCTCAAGGAGATCCGCGCGCGCCTGGGCTTCCTGGTGAACGTGGGGCTCGCCTACCTCACCCTTGATCGCACAGCGGCAACCTTGAGCGGAGGCGAAGCGCAGCGCATCCGCCTGGCCACGCAGATCGGCTCGCATCTCGTCGGGGTGCTGTACATCCTCGACGAGCCCAGCATCGGCCTGCACCAGCGCGACAACCGCAAGCTGCTCGACACCCTCGAGGCGCTGCGCAACCTGGGCAACACCCTCGTCGTGGTGGAGCACGATGAAGACACCATCCGCGCGGCCGACCATGTGGTCGACATCGGCCCCGGCGCAGGGCGCCACGGCGGCGAGGTGGTGGCGCAGGGCACGCCGGACGAGGTCGCCGCACACCCCACCTCCATCACGGGTCAGTACCTGAGCGGGCGGCTGCGCGTCGAGGTTCCGAAGAAGCGGCGCCAGCCCAAGGGCGGATGGCTCGAGATCATCGGGGCGCGCCAGAACAACCTCAAGAACATCGACGTGCGCGTTCCCCTCGGCGTGATGACGGTGGTCACGGGCGTGAGCGGCAGCGGCAAGTCGACCCTGGTCAACGAGATCCTGCACAAGGCCCTCGCCCAGGTGTTCCACGGCGCGTTCGAACGGCCCGGCGCGCACGACGCGGTGCGTGGCATCGAGCATCTCGACAAGGTCATCATCATCGACCAGTCGCCCATCGGGCGCACGCCGCGCTCGAACCCCGCGACCTACACCGGCGTGTTCGACCCCATCCGCCAGGTGTTTGCCGCCACGCCAGAGGCGCGCGTGCGCGGGTACGAGGCCGGACGCTTCTCGTTCAACGTGCGCGGCGGGCGCTGCGAGGCCTGCCAGGGCCAGGGCATCCTGCAGATCGAGATGCACTTCCTTCCGGATGTGTACGTCCCGTGCGAGGTGTGCAAGGGCAAGCGATATGCACGCGAGACCCTCGAGGTGCACTTCAAGGGCAAGACCATCGCCGACGTTCTCGAGATGACCGTCGACGAGGCGGTCGAGCTGTTCGCCAACCAGCCGCGCATCCGCGGCAAGCTCGAGACGCTGCGAGACGTGGGCCTGGGCTACGTGCACCTGGGGCAGCCGGCCACCACCCTGAGCGGTGGCGAGGCGCAGCGGGTGAAGCTGGCCACCGAGCTCTCGCGACGCGCGACCGGCAAGACCCTCTACCTGCTCGACGAGCCCACGACCGGACTTCACTTCCACGACGTGGCGCGGCTCCTCGAGGTGCTGCAGCGCCTCGTCGACGCCGGCAACAGCGTGCTGATCATCGAGCACAACCTCGACATCATCAAGGCCTGTGACCACATCATCGACCTCGGTCCCGAAGGGGGCGACGGCGGAGGCACCGTCGTCGCCACGGGAACGCCAGAAGCGGTGGCGGCAACCCCGGCATCGCACACGGGGCGGTACCTCGAGCCCCTGCTGCGCCAGGCGCCCGCCAGCGCGCCCGAGACGCCGACCACGAGACGAGGCGGTCGCAGGAAGCGTGAGACCGCGCTGGCGTGATTCGGCGAGCGGCACAACGACGCCGGTCGAAACAACATGTTCACAAGTTTTTAATGGGACTTTGAGGCCCGCCATGATATCTTGATGTCACGTCTCGGAGAGTCGACGCAAGCGACCGCGGTCGCTGCGAAAGCCCCGTGACAGAGGTGTCAGAGCGAGTTCGAGCGCGCCCTCTCGCACGAGAAGAAGGCGCACCGACGACGAGAGGACGCAAGGGAACGGGAAATGCGGATCACGGCTCACATCCCGAAAAGCCCCCCTGCCACGCCTGTCACGCCAGGCAGTGGCGGCGAATCGCGCCCTGCCCTCGATGTGGCTCCGCCCACCGACACGCTGAGCATCGCGCCGACCCCGTCGTTCAAGTTCGCACCAACCGACCTCGACGCCAATGGCAACCTGCACGTCATTCTGTACTCTGAGAGCCCCGACGAGCTGAACACGGTTCGCCAGGTGCTCGAGCAGAGCATCCGCGACGGTGGCGTCGATCGCGATCTCCCCATCATCAACGGTTTCTCGGCGCACCTCAAGCCTGCCGACGTGCCCCGCCTCCTCGCCCACATGCCAGAGGGTGTGGGCATCCGCGTGAACCGCCTGCTGTACCCGTCGAGCGCAGGCGACCTCTTGAAAGACACCAGCACGGCCGTGGCGCCGGGTCCCCCGCCCCCGCCCGTCGACGGGGTCGACCCTTCGCGCGTGGTCATCGGCGCGAACAAGGTCTGGGCGCAAGGGTACACGGGCAAGGGCATCGGTGTGGCCGTGGTCGACTCCGGCATCCATCCGCACCCAGACCTGCAAGACAAGATCGTGGGCTGGGTCGACATCGCCGATGGCAAGGCAAAGCCCTACGACAAGTTCGGGCACGGCACCCACGTGGCGGGCGACATTGCGGGCACGGGTGCCCGTTCCGCCGGCCGCTTCCGCGGCATCGCGCCGGATGCAAACCTCATCGGTGTGCGCATCACCACCGTGGCCGAAGCCATCAAAGCCCTTCAGTGGTGCATCGACAACAAAGAGCAGTACAACATCCGCGTGGTGAACATGTCGCTGGGCGATTTCGCCACGCGCTCGTACAAGGACGACCCGTGGGCCCAGGCCGCCGAGAAAGCGGTCCAGGCCGGCATCACGGTGATCGTGGCTGCGGGGAACGAAGGTCCGGACGCGGGCACGGTGAGCACGCCTGGGACCGACCCGAAGGTCATCACCGTCGGCGCGGTCGACGACAAGCACACGGTGGAGCGCGTCGACGATACCATGGCTCCCTTCTCCAGCCGTGGGCCGACATCTACCGACGGGCTGAGCAAGCCAGACGTCACCGCCCCTGGCGTGGCCATCTTCTCGACCCTCTCCCCCGGCGCAACCCTTGACGTGCCCGAGCTCCCCCACGTCGGCAAGGACTACATCGCCATCTCCGGAACCTCGATGGCCACCCCCCTGGTGAGCGGCCTCGTGGCTGACCTCCTTCAAGCCAACCCGAGCCTCACCCCGGAAGACGTGAAGACGGTTCTCCAGGCGTCGGCCGACCGCTACCTGCCCGATGGCACGAACTCCCAGGGGTACGGCATGGTGAACGGCCCGCGCGCCCTCGAGCTGGCTCTTGCCATGAAGAACGGCGCTCCTGCCCCGACGCTGCCGCCACTGCCGCAAGACACCACCGTGGCGAAGGCCCCCGCTCCAAAGGGTGGCCCGTCAAACGGGGTGAAGCCGATGGCCACGCCGGACGGCTATCTGCTCGCCTGAGGGCAGCCTGCTCTCCTCCCGCCCCCTCGTCGGGGGGAGGACGCCCCGGGCTCACGAAGAAGGCTCTGTCATGTCCCTCTCCTTCTTCAACACACTCACCCGCGCCGTTGAGCCGTTCAAGCCTCTTCACGAAGGCCAGGTGCGCCTGTACACCTGTGGGCCCACCGTCTACTCGTTTGCCCACATCGGCAACTTCCGAACCTACGCGTTCGAAGACATCCTGCGCCGCTGGCTGGAGTACCGCGGCTATCGTGTCGAGCACGTCATGAACATCACCGACGTCGAAGACAAGATCATCCGGGCCCATCGCGAGACCGGCAAGAGCATCCGCGAGATCACAGACCCGTACATCGAGGCCTTCTTCGAAGACCGCGACGCGCTGAACATCCTGCCTGCCCATCACTATCCGAAAGCCACGGAGTATGTGCCCCAGATGGTCGACATCGTGCAGCAGCTGCTCGACAAGCAGATGGCCTATCGCAGCGATGACGGCTCCATCTACTTCGACATCAGCCGCTTCCCCGCGTACGGCAAGCTCTCGCACATGCAGCTCGACCAGCTCAGGAGCGGCGCCCGCATCACCCACGACGAGTACGACAAGGAGACGGCGGCCGACTTCGCGCTGTGGAAGGCCTACGACGACAGCGACGGCCAGATCTTCTGGGAGACAGCCCTGGGCAAGGGCCGCCCGGGATGGCACCTCGAGTGCTCGGCCATGAGCATGTCCCTGCTCGGCGAGCACTTCGACATGCACACCGGCGGCGAAGACAACATGTTCCCCCATCATGAGAACGAGATCGCCCAGTCCGAGGGCATGACCGGTCGACCGTTCGTCGACTGGTGGCTGCACTCGCGCCACCTTCTGGTCGACCATGCGAAGATGTCGAAGTCGAAGGGCAACTTCTACACCGTGCGCGAGCTGCTGAACGAGCACGGCGTGAAGCCCTACGCCCTGCGCTACATGTACATCAACTGCCACTACCGCAAGCTCCTCGACTTCACCCTGGAAGGGGTGGAGGCGGCGCAGAAGACCGTCGATGGCCTGGTCGACTTCCTCCGACGCATCCGAGACGCGCGAGGCGAAAGCGCGGCGGCGACCGACACGGTCGCGGAAGCCATCGGTCAGGCGCGCGCAGCCTTCGAGTCTGCCATGGATGACGACCTGAACACAGCGGAAGCGCTGGGTGCGGTCCACCTGCTAGTGGGGAAGTGCAACCGCTGGATGGCCGACGGAGCGATCAATGCCGACAGCGCCGGCCTCGTGCTCACGTTCTTCCACGACATCGATCGGGTGCTGGCGCTGGGCTTCGCCGACCGGCTGGCGGATGACGGCCTGTCCCCAGCTCTGCAGGCATTGCTCGATGCCCGTCAAGAAGCGCGCGCAACCAAGGCCTGGAAGCGATCCGACGAGCTGCGCGCCGAGCTGCTGGCGGCGGGCATCGCGGTGGAAGACACGCCGCAAGGCCAGCGCTGGAAGCGGGTATAGGCACATGCGAGAGAGCCAGCTCTATGGTCGGCATCCGGTACTCGAGGCCCTGCGCGGAGGCCAGGACATCGACAAGGTGTTCCTGCTCGAGGGCGCCCAGGAGACAGAGGCGGTGCGTGAGATCCGCCGCCGCCTGCGAGAGCGGAGAATCCCGTTCTCCACCGTCTCGAAGGCCGTGCTCGACAGGCTCGCGGGAACCGCTCAGCACCAGGGTGTGGTGGCGTCCGTACCCACGCGCGACTACGCAGACTGGGACGACGTTCTCGCGCTGGCGGCCCGCCGCAAGGTCGACCCCCGCGTGCTCGTCCTCGATGAGGTTCAGGATCCGCGCAACCTCGGATCGATGATCCGCAGCGCCGACGCCGCCGGCTTTCACGGGGTGGCGGTGACCCAACGTCGGGCCGCCGGACTCACGGGCGTGGTGTCAAAGACCTCGGCTGGCGCCGACGCCCATGTGCCCGTGGTGAAGATCGGCAACGTCGCGCAGTTCCTCGAGAAGCAGGCCGAGGCCGGCTTCAGCATCGTGGGGGCCGACGCCAGTGGCACCGTCGACTACCGCGACGCTCGCTACGAGGGCCCCGTGATCGTGGTGGTGGGGGGCGAGCACAAGGGCCTGGGACGCCTGGTCTCCCAGAAGTGCCACCAGGTCGTGCGCATCCCCATGCGCGGAGAGGTCGACTCCCTCAACGTCTCGGTGGCGGCCGCCCTGCTCATGTACGAGAGCACAAGGGCCTGGCGGGCGTGACAGGCCGCCTGATTTGTTTCACATTTGTTAACTCTTCGGCTTTCGTTAACAAATCGGGTAGATGATGTTCACAATGTGAACGCCAGAACCCCTTGATCACGAACTCCGAGACTGCGATGATGACTGTGCGAGAAGTCATAACAGACAAACGCGGCGACCCGCAGACTCCCACCTCGATTGAAATACAGGAGGCAGGCACAAATGGCGAACGACAAAGAGATTGAAGGCATTGGCAAGGTCGGTTCCTCGAGCAGCAGCAAGTCGAAGGGTTCCGAGGCGGCAGGCGCTTCGCACGCCGCGTCGTCTGCGCAGCAGCCGGCCCAGGCGCCGCAGCAGAACCACCAGTCCCACGGCATCAACACCCAGGACAAGGTGAGCATCTCGAAGGAAGCCCAGGGCCTCGAGTAGACCCGAGCCCCAAGCACATCTGAAGAGGAGCGGTAGGCCGCTCCTCTTTCGCTTTCCGTGCCCTCGAGACGTGGGGAACGAGATGCCTCCCGACGTCGTCTCGTCACCGTGGGAGACAGGGGCAGAGAGCATCTGCCCTGGGTGAAGAGACGGGTTCTGAAGGCCTGCCGAAGGGCAGAATTGACACGCCAGACCGGACCCGACTTCGCGAAAACCCTGCAGTGATGCGGTTTTCTGAGGCTTGACTTCTGATCCCCCTCCCCCTATAATATGGAAAGGTTTTGGGAACAGAATCTGTCCAACGGAGGGCGTACGTTGTTGAAACTCCAAAACTCCTATATGGCCAATCTCACCCAGGAGCCCGATGAGGAGGTTGTGAAGCTCTCGAAGGGCGGCGACGAGTTCGCAACCGAGTACCTCATCAACAAGTACAAGAACTTCGTCCGGGTGAAGGCCAAGTCGTACTTCCTGGTGGGGGCAGACCGGGAAGACATCATCCAGGAGGGCATGATCGGCCTGTACAAGGCGATCCGTGACTTCCGCGCCGACAAGCTCTCCTCTTTCCGCGCCTTCGCAGAGCTCTGCATCACCCGCCAGATCATCACCGCGATCAAGACCGCGACCCGTCAGAAGCACATTCCGCTCAACTCGTACATCTCCCTCAACAAGCCCATCTACGACGAAGACTCCGACCGCACCATGCTCGACATCCTGTCGGGCACCAAGATCACCGACCCCGAAGAGGTGTTCATCAGCCACGAGCTGTCCGACGACCTTCGCGAGAAGATCCAGGAAAACCTCAGCGAGCTCGAGTCCCAGGTGCTGCTCAGCTATCTCGAGGGCAAGTCATACCAGGAGATGGCCAAGGAGCTCAACCGCCACGTGAAGTCCATCGACAACGCGTTGCAGCGCGTGAAGCGCAAGATCGAGAAGACCCTGGGCGAGAAGCACTACTGATCGCAGAGGGCGCCACCAGTTGCGCGCAAGCGAGAGGCCCGCGAAGATGATTCGCGGGCCTCTTTCACATCTCTCCGGCATTCGCAGCTCTCGCTCTCGCGTCTGCTGGCGCTCACCTCAGAGCTCCATCGAAGGTGCCAGGCCAGGCTACGGCACGGGGTCTGGTGAAGCGTCTTGCAACAAGGCGTCGGTGTCCGACCAGACGCGGCGGGCCAGCAAAGACACCTGCAAGGGCTGCAGGATGTAGTCGCGCACGGGGCCTTTGAGCGTCTGGCGCACAGCGTACACCTGTGACATATCGCGCTCCACGTCGCGCACCGAGAGCGGGTTGCTCTCCATGAGACGCTGCGCGCGCCATATCGCCCACTGCACGACCGTATCGAAGTAGCGATCGCCCAGCGGCGTTCCGAGCAACGGCACAAAGCGAGACGAACGCGCCACGATCTTGCGATAGGTCTCGATCTCTCGCTGCGACGCATGCGGAGCGAAGCGGTACTCGAGGTCGTGGAGAACCAGTCGGGGCGGGGGAGCCTTCCTGCCGTAGGTGATGCTGTAGCCGCGAACCGCAATGGTGGCGGTGTCACACGACGCCATGATCAACCGCTCCGAGCGCCCCACGATGAACGCATCGTACTGCGGCAGGCTCGGCACGAGAACGGTTCCCCGTTCGAGAACGGCCACGGTGGGCGCTCCAGAGCGCACCGTCATGTGGAACACATGACCTGCGTGAACCCCCCGCCCCGTGGTCCTTATGTCGAGGCGCTGGGCATCAACACCCTGGAGGAACGACATCTCCTTGGGGGGCACGGGAAGGAACGAGAGCACCGGAAACGGCACCTCGACCGAGCTTCCCCCTGCTCTTCGCTGGGCGTTGACGAGCGGCGCCTTGATTGGCCGGTACGAAGAATCCCAGGGCAGCACGAGACGAGTGGATGATCGCGTGATGGTTCCCGATGGAGGTTGCTCTCCCTCAAATCCCACCGGCGAAGGCACAGCGATCCCCGCGAACAGCCGGGCCTTTCTCTCTCCCCCGAGAAGCAGCGCGCCAGACGCAAGGGCCACTTCCATGCGTCCTCCCGCGCGAAGCGCGCCGCTGGGGTCGACGGCCGCCCACGTATAGACCCACTGACCCTCGAGCTCACCTTCACCGCGCTCGCGCTGCACCGTCCATCCAACGGGACCGGCCGGCGTGATGCGTGAGTCGTATCCCGGGTTCGGCACCGCGAGACTGAAGCTGCCAATGCGCTCCGCCGACCCGTTCTCGATGCGAAACACCCAGTGGTACTCGTGATTGCGGCGCACCAGCACCCGCACACGGCCGTCGAGCACCACGCCAGGGTCGGGAAGGCTGCCGCCCGGGAGAGGGGAGAGCAAGGGGGGAAGCGCGGGTCCCAGGGCAGGCAGATCGTTGCTGGTCTCTGCTTCTCGCGCGTCACCCGGCTCCGTCTCGTACTGCGCAGAAGACACGTGTGGGGTTGCAAACGAGAGCAACAGGCAGAGAGTGACAATCCCGAAGATGACGCGGCGCACGCTTTTTCAGTTCACCATGCGCCCCCCCTCCCCTGCGGCTTGACAGCACGAGGACAGAATCCCATAATACGAGGGTGAGTCGCGGGCGCGCGACTCCTGGTGTCGCCGCCGTAGCTCAATGGTAGAGCAGCGGTTTTGTAAACCGCTGGTTGCGGGTTCAAGTCCTGTCGGCGGCTCCAGACGAGATTTCGAAGAAGCCTGCGCTTGTGAGCCCCGCCCTCCTCCTGGAGAGCGGGGCTCCTGCGCTCCTCGGGCCATTGACCAAGAGGCGCGCAGCAGCCTTGTGGCGAACACGGCCCGACCTATCTCTGATCGGAGACCACTTCCATGCACATTCCGCGCGTCACAACGCGTCCCTTGGCGCTGATCCGGTCCCTCGCATGCGCCGCCCTGATTGCCCTGTCTCTCGCGTCTGCAGGTACAGCGGCTCCCAAGACCGACGAGATCCGTGACCAGATCAAAGCCACGTTGACCGAACAGGCCGCGGCCTGGAGCCGAGGCGATCTGACCGCTTATCTCGGGTTCTACGAGAACTCGCCTGACATCACGTTCGTCGTCACCGACAAGATCAACCGCGGCTTCGACACCTTGCGCGGCATCTACGAGAAGGTGTTCAACCTCAAGAACATGGGCACCATGCGATACGACACGATGGAGATCACCCCGCTCTCAGACAGCACGGCGCTGAGCTTGTGCGGCTATGTGATCGAGGTCGAGAAGCAGCCCGCACTGGGCGGCATCGTCACGTTTGCCTGGAAGAAGACCCCCCAGGGGTGGAAGGTCTTCCACGACCAGCGCAGCGCCGGTGCGCCGCGCGGGCCCCGGCAGCAGACCTCATCCGGCGGCCTGGTCATCGAAGATCTCGTCATGGGCACCGGAGACGCCGCCATCACCGGCAAGCGCGTCACGGTCCACTATGTCGGAACGTTCGCCGATGGGCGCAAGTTCGACTCAAGCTACGACCACGGCCAGCCCTTCACGTTCAACCTCGGCGCTCGCGAGGTCATCAAAGGGTGGGACCAGGGCGTTGTGGGCATGAAGATAGGCGGCAAGCGCCGCCTTCTCATCCCTGCGCAGCTCGCCTACGGCTCACGCGGCGCGGGAGAGACCATTCCCCCGAACACGCCGTTGGTCTTCGAGATCGAGCTGCTCGACGTGAAGTAGCAGATCAGCCACACGCGCCCGCACCGCGTGAAGACGCCCGCCGCATGCTCACACGAGCGCGGCGGGCGTTTGCTTCATCTGCTGTTGCGATAGAGCGGCCTAATCGGCCTCGCCGTCTTCCATCTCCTCGAGAATCTCTCGAATGAGGGGTTTGAAGAGCTTGCGCATCTCCTTGTACATGAGATCGGAGTTGTGCTCGCTGATGATCTGCTCGATGCCCGACTGAACGATGCGCGAAATCATGGCGTCCTCGTCCTGGTTCCAGAGGTAGCGGCCGATGGCGAGGGTGATGTGGAACGCCCGCGCCATGTCGCCCTTGAGAGTGAGATCGATGTTGACCTCGTGCTCGCGTGCCATGATGTCGTCGATGGCCCGCATGAAGAGCTGGACGTTCTTGCGGCGCCCCCGAGACACAGGCCGAGGCGTGATCATCTCGCCGTCGTCTCCGCGACGGGTCTTCTGCTCACCGCGCTTGCGCCGGCGCTCGCAGTTCCGGATGATCTTGTTGACCTCAGACCAGATGCGCTTCTCTTCCATTCAACCCAGGGCTCCCTCGCACATGCTTCTCCCGAAGACAGAAAGTCCGTGTCGGAGACGTTTTCAACGACTCGATTCGAACCGAACAGCGTCTCCGAAGAGACATTTTCCGGTGTTTTTTGATGGTATCAACGAAAAAACCAGGGTTCCGCCCGAAATCGAAAATCAGGCGCCCCGCATTTTCAGGCCCCCGTTGACGGCTCCGCTTGTGCGGGAGGGGTTGCGGGCTTCGGCGCGGCCTCTTCGTCTCCGAAGCGCACCTCTACAGGAATGCTCTTGCGCGGATCGGGGCCTTCCTTTGGCATGAAGCTGCCCAGCAGCGAGTAGTCGTGACGATCTCTGTCTGTGCTCATCAGAACACCTCCGAAGGATTTCGTACCGTCGTGTTCCACCCGCCACAGCGTGATTCCTGGACATCCCGGAGGCCGTTCGCGACTGGCGTGGTGCGGCGATGGGGCTCCCGCTTGCCGGAGGCGGGACTCGAACCCGCACGCCCAAGGGGCAGAAGATTTTAAGTCTCCTGCGTCTGCCATTCCGCCACTCCGGCACGGTGGCGAAGAGGTTCGAGAGGGTAGCGCTCCCCCCCTTCGCGCCTCGCAACGCGCCCGCCGTTCAGCAACGCAACGCCTCATGCACGACGTGCGCGTGGAGCAGGTTCGCAACGCTCACACGAACGTCGTGCGCGCCCACAGACCGCAGAACGGCTTCTAGGAGAGCCCCCCCGCCCACGATGTACGGGGCACGGCCGGGATCGAGGCCGACGACGTCGCGTCTCGACGAGAGCGGAAGCGCGGCCAACCGATCGGTCATCGCGCGAATCTCCGACGCCGTGAGGCGCGCGCGATGCACCCGCGTCGCATCGAAGGCTGCCAGCTGCATTGCGATGGCCGCATACGTCGTGATGGTGCCTCCCACCGCTACGACGGTGGGTGCGGCGGACGCCGCCGGGCAGCTGGCCCAGGCATCCCGGAAGACCTCTTCGAGTGCCGTTCGCATCTGCTCCATCTCGTCGCGCGTGGGGGGGTCGCTTTGAAGAAACGCTTCTGAGGTGGTCACGGCGCCCCGAGGAACGCTGACCTCCCAGGAAGGCCTGGTAAGCGCGAGCTCGGTGCTGCCGCCGCCGATGTCGACCACGAGCACCGCCTCAGGCAGCGGCTCGCCGAAGCCGAGCAGCACGCCTTCTCGTCCGAGGCGGGCCTCTTCCTCACCTTCCAGCACACGCAGGGAGATGCCGGTGCGCTCCTCGATGCGCCGAGCAAACGCTTGACTGTTGGCGGCACGACGAAACGCCTCCATGCCGAGCGCGCTCATGCCCCTGGGCGCGTACTGCCGCGCCACCGCCGCCAGCGCGTCGATCGCGTCGAGCGCGCGTTGCATGGGGGCCTCGGAAAGCACGCCCGAGGCATTGAGACCCTCGCCCATGCGGGTGACGCGAACCTCGTGATGCAGCACCTCGAGCCGCGGAGCCTCCGCACGCCCCTCGACGGCACCCACCAGGAGTTTCACCGAATTGGTGCCAACGTCGAACCCCGCCCAGATCGCGGACATCGCGCCCACCTCCTTGCGCTCCAGAGCCGCGCAGCGACTGCTTCGGAACCGCTCAGTCGCCGCCGTTCCACACCTCGACGACCGAAGACCACAGACGTGTGAGCAGCCCCGGACCGGCCGCGGGGGCCTCCGCCACGGGAGCGGGGGGACTCAGCCTGGCAGCCTTGCTCGAAGGGGCGTTGACCACCACATACGTTTGCTCATTCGGGCGAACCAGCCCCAGCGCGTCGCGGGCGACCTTCTCGACCCCGGCGTCGGTGCGCAGGAAGCGGATCTGGCTCTTCAGCCGATCGTTGACCTCGACGTCACGATCGAGCTGGGCGCGCGCAGCCTCAACCTCCTGGCGCTTGAGAGCGGTCTCCTGCTGCTTCAGGTCGTAGGTGACAAGGAGGCTGTATCCCACTACGAGGACGCCTACGACGAAGAGCAGGTTGATGCCCACCGTTCGAAGCCCTTCGAGAACCCGCTCGCGCCGTGGAGGTCGAACATCACTGGCGGTCGAGTGCGTTGCTGCGTACCCCATGGGGCCTCCTGCGCGTCGTCTGCGCGTCGCCCGCGCGGACAGGATTGAGAATAGTTCAACTCAATTCGTCAGGTTCAAAGCACTTCCTCTTGTCTGAAAAGAAAACACCGGGCCTTCTCTTCGAAAGCCCGGTGCCCACGCTCCCATGCGTCACGCGGAACCGACGCGGCGGAGCGCGCGGCTATCGCGCCCCGCCCAGTCCGGCCGCCGTGAGCTTCTCATCGCTCTCGCGCTGGAACTCTCCCATGGAGCGGTACTTCGCGTAGCGACGCTGCAGCAGCTCTTCCGCTGGGAGGGCTGCGATCTCATCGAGCGATTCGATGAGAATGTTCGAGAGCTTCCGGAAGAGCTGCTCTGGCGCGCGATGCACCCCCCCGAGCGGCTCCTGCACCACCACGTCGACAATGCCGCGACGCAGCAGATCCTGGGCGGTGAGGCGAAGCGAGACCGCGGCATCCTGGGCGCGAGAGGCATCACGCCACAAGATCGACGCGCAGCCCTCCGGCGAGATGACCGAGTACACAGAGTGCTCGAGCATGAAGACGCGATCGCCGACACCGATCGCCAGTGCGCCGCCGCTTCCCCCTTCCCCGATCACGGTGACCAGGATCGGCACCGAGAGAGAGGTCATCAGTGCGATGTTCGAGGCGATGGCCTCGTACTGGCCGCGCTCCTCGGCTTCGATGCCCGGATAGGCGCCGGGCGTATCGATGAAGGTGATGATGGGCACGTTGAAGGTCTCTGCGAGCTTCATCAGGCGACTCGCCTTGCGGAACCCCTCCGGGTTCGGCATGCCGAAGTTTCGCGCGAGGTTCTCCTTGGTCTCCTTGCCCTTCTGGTGCCCGATGACCATCACCGCACGCCCTTCGAGGTAGGCAAAACCGCCGATGATGGCCGCGTCGTCGGCATACAGCCGATCGCCGTGCAGCTCGAAGAAATCGGTGAACATGGCCTGCACGTAGTCGAGAGACGTGGGGCGCTCCGGATGGCGCGCCAGCAGAACCTTCTCCCACGGGGAGAGATTCTCGTAGATGCTCTTCTTCAGCTGCGCAGCCTTGCGCTCGAGCGCCTCGATCTCGCGCGACAGATCGACCTTGCCGGTCTGATTGACGTTCTTCAACTCTTTGATCTTCTCCTCGAGCTCGAGCAGAGGAGTCTCCACCTCAAGGACACGTTTCATGGCTACTGACGAACTCCCTGCATCGCGTTACGTGACTGGCCGGACACACCGACCCTTCCGGTGTCGAGACGCCTGGGTGGAGATGCCCCCCCGCGCCTCGGCATCGGTGCCTCCCATCGAGGCCGCGACAGCTATTTCGTGGCACTCGCCACCGTGCTGTTCCGCGTGAGAAACCCGATCAGACGGGCTATGGAAGATTTCAGATCTTTTCGTGGCACGACGCGATCGATGAAGCCGTGCTCGAGAAAGAACTCAGCGGTCTGGAAGCCCTCCGGCAGCTTCTGCCGGATGGTCTGTTCGATGACGCGCGCCCCCGCAAAGCCGATGATGGCGTTGGGCTCGGCGAGGATCACGTCTCCCAGCGCCGCAAAGCTCGCCGCAACGCCGCCCGTGGTGGGATCGCTGAGCACGACGATGTACGGCAGACGGGCCTGGGTAAGACGCACGCGTGCGGCGCTCGTCTTCGCCATCTGCATGAGGGAGTAGATGCCCTCCTGCATGCGCGCTCCACCCGACGACGTCACCACGATGACGGGAAGGCGCTCTTCGAGGCCCCGTTCCATGAGCAGGGTGAGCTTCTCGCCCACCACCGAACCCATCGAACCGCCGCGGAAGCCGAAATCCATCACACCGATGGCGGCGGAGAAGCCACTGACACACCCCCGACCCGTGAGCGCAGCGTCGGAGAGGCGTGTCTTCTTCCGGTCATCGGCGAGCTTCTGGACGTACTCCGGCCCGAACTGAAGGGGATCGGCAGGTGCCACGTCGCTGCCCCACTCGACAAACGTCTCGGCGTCGACGAGGCTCTCGATGCGCTCCCACGCGCCCAGCTTGTGATGGTGGCCGCACTTGTCGCAGACCTTGAGCTGCTCCTCGAAGGTCTTGCGGTAGACCGCGGTTCCGCACCGGCTGCACTTCACCCACAGGTTATCGGGGATGTCGCGGGCCGGACTCTCAACGGTCTTGCGGTTTGTCTTTGGGCGCTGGGCCCTGAGTCTCTCGAAGAAACCTGACATACGACTTCTCAATCTGGGCGATGTCGGCCAGTGGCCTCGGGCGCATCGCTCCGTGGCGCGCAAGAGGCGCGCCGGCTCTCCTGTCGGGCAACCCTGGCCCGGAGATGGCGGCACCATACTTCCCCACCCCGGCATGAAGTCCTCTTCAAGACAAGCAACTCATCTCGACGCTACCGACGGCCTGACCCCTGCCAGACCGCTCGGGGTGAGCGTGTCGACCTCTACCGCAGCGATGCTTCCCACGAGAGAGGCATCGCCCTCGAACTCCACCGTCAGGTAGTTGTCGGTGGTGCCACGGCAACGCCCGACCGCGTGCTCCTCGACGAGAACCTTGACGGTGCGCCCCAGGAAACGCGCTCGAAACGCTTCCTCGAGCTCTCGCGCGATCGCCAGGACGCGATCGATGCGCGCCTGCAGCACGCGCTCATCGAGGTGACCGCCCATGCGGGCCGCCGCCGTGCCCGGTCGAACAGAGTACGGAAACACGTGCAGGTGTGCGAAGGGTCTCGAGGTGAGATAGGCGCAGAGCCGCTCGAAATCGTCTTCGGTCTCCCCGGGAAAGCCCACGAGAACGTCGGCCGTGAGCGCCCCTTCCGGGAAACGGGTCAGGAAGGCCTCCACGATGGCGTCATAGTGGGCGAGGGTGTAGCCCCTGCGCATGCGCGCGAGCACGTCGTCGCTGGCGTGCTGCAGCGCCAGGTGCAGGTGGGGACAGATGATGCCCTCGTCGACCATGGTGTCGAGCATCTCGAGCGGGAAGTCCGCGGGCTCGATCGATGACAGGCGAACGCGCACGGCGCCAGACTCTCTCGAGAGAAGCGCCATGAGACGCCCCAGGTCCCACCCCTCGATGTCACGGCCGTACCAGCCCACATGCACGCCGGTCACCACGATCTCACGGTAGCCGGCGCCCACCAGCTGGCGGGCCTCTGCGAGAACCTCCTGCGGCGGCTTGCTGCGAGCGCGCCCCCGCACGAAGGGAACGATGCAGAAGGTGCACATCTGATTGCACCCATCCTGCACCTTCAGGAGCGCGCGCGCCCTCCCCTGGACCGCGTCACGAAGGTTCCGCTCATCGCGCTCGTGATGGGCGGGAAGCTCGGCGCGCACCAGATCGAGAAGGCGCTCCTTGTGCTTGTTCGACACCTCCACGACCCGCGGGGAGACGCGGGCTGTGCGCGCGTCGGGATTGCCCACAGCGCAGCCCGTGGCAATCACGCGCGCCTCTGGGTTGGCCCGCAGCGCGCGGCGTATCATCTGTCGAGACTTCTTGTCAGCAACACGCGTCACCGTGCAGGTGTTGATGACGTAGACGTCGGCGGCATCATCGAGACCCACCTCGCGAAAGCCCCGCATGAAGAACTCGCGACGAAGCATCTCCTCGTCGTACTGGTTCACCCTGCATCCAAGGGTCTCGATGTGAAAGGACGGTGCGTCGGCTGTCATGGGTGTGGAATGTATTTTTCGCTCATTTTCCCAGAAACAGAAGCGCCTTCCCAGCGACGCTGTGGAAGGCTCTCAACCGACTTCCCGGACGGCGTTCCGCACGCCGCCCGACGCCGACGAGCCACACCTTCGTGTGCAGCCCGGAGCGCGCCGGTTCGCGGAATCATTGTCGCTGACGGATGGATGCCGTCTAATGTGCGGCGACGCAGGGGGTCTAGCCCGCCTTGCGCGCAACCGCCGTCTTCTTCACATAGCGCTTCTCGTAGCGAGCTCTACGCTTCTTCTCGATCAGTCGCATGATCTTGAGTCGGGCCAATGCCTTGTCTGACTGTTCCACTGCCGTGCCTCCCTGTGCGCTCTGCGCGGGGAATCCGGTCGTGCCTGGCTTCCAGGTGCGCCTGGCTGCCCGCACGTCGGTCGGTTCATCCGTGGTCGGGGGCTGCGCGGAATCCAGAGAGCATGCTCCGCTGTGCTCACGCGCCATCCTGCTTCTACGACTCGATCATACAGGGGGCACGGAGGAAAGGCCATTAACCATTTATGAACAGATCATCACGCCTCAAACCGCATGAAACCTGAAAAAATCCTGTATTTCTGCCGGGCGCATGCACACATCGCGCACGTGCAGACTCAGGCGCGGTTGGCCTCATCTCGCTGGCGCATCAAGGACGCCACCTCGGCCTCGAGCCGATCGAACTGCGGGTACAGCATCTTGAGCACGGTCACCTGTGACGTCTTGTTGCTCAGACTGAAGCTGCGCCCACCGGTGACCGCGGACTCGCGGTACATGGCCTCGCTCCAACGGATGATGACCGTGTAGCGGCCTCTGCGATAGACAAAGGCGCGCGCACCGACCGTCACCGTCTGCGCGGAGAGCAAGACGAACGCCGCCCCGATCATGATGGCGAGGAGCAGGGCCCAGAACAAGGGAATGCCCACACTCACGTAGCGCAGCGTGGGGTCACCCGCATTCGGAAGGGTCGACGCCGCGCGCGCGGCGAGACCGATGAGCCCGACCTCGACCAGAACGGGCAGCAGGGCCAGCTTCAGAAGCGTGGCGTTGCTGCTCTCGTATGTGGTCTCTGTCGACGTGCTCGGGGGCGGCATGCGGGGCAGATTCTCGTCTTCCGCAGGCCCTTCCTGCGCCCCGGCGGGAAGGGGCACGGCGGGCGTGGAAGCCGTGTCTCGTGAGGCGCTCCCGACACACGCCATCCCCCAGGCCAGACCGTGCGACCGCAGCGCTCCTCGCCGCGCTGCTGTGGCTCTCCCAACCAGCATGGGTCCAGGCCGCTCCGGCGCAGCCGAGCCCTCCCCCTGCGCGGGCCACCTCTCCCGTAGAGCAGCTGGTGGGCCTGCACCCCATTCTGGGCGTTCAGATCGACACGCAGGCGCAGACCACGGGGCTGCTCGTCGACGCGGTGATGCCCGGCAGCATCGCAAGCCGACTTGGCCTGACCCCAGGCGACATCCTGGTAGAGATCAACGCCACCCCCCTGGAGTCTTCGTCATCTCTGCACGAGCGGCTGAGCACGATGCGCAAGGGCGACAGGCTGACGCTCACCTGGCGCCACGGCAGCGACACCCGGTCGAAGAGCGATGATCTGCGCGAGGTTCCCGCCCTCCCCACGTACACGCTCGTGGAGGGCAGCGGCATCCCAGGCATCATCCAGATCGGCGACACCCGAGAATCGCTCGAGAAGGCGCTCGGACCTGCGGTCGGAGAGAAGCCGGGCGATGGCATCGTCTATCTTGCCTGGCCGTTCCACGGGATCGTGGTCGCCCTGGTCGAGCTCGGAGGCAAGCTGCGCGTGACGCAGTTCAGCATCGAGTACCCCCTGGTGTGCCGGACCGCGCGCGGACTCGTCACGGGCGCGACGCGCGCAGACATGGAGAAGGTGTACCACGGCGAGACAATCGACACCCAGGTGACGGGAAACGGCTTCAGCATCGACACCCTTCCCGCCCTGGGCATCCAGTTCCGAGGCGTCAACGGCCGCATCACGCGCGTGTCGATCATTCCCAAGCCCGCCCCACGCCCCGCCGCGTCCCCCCGCTGAGACATACCCAGGAAACCTGGGGCCCGCCTGCGAACCCGTACGAAGAGCATCCCCGCGGCGCGCGCTCGAGCGCGCCACGACGCGCAACCCGCCCAGCGACATACGAGAGGAACCGAGACGTGATCTGGTCAGCGATGTACGAGAGGCTCGCCTCCGCATTGTCCAGCCTCACCTCCAAGGCTGACTTTGCCGAGAGACGAAGTCACTACCGGGTCCCCTGCCGCAGAAGCGTGAACATGATCAACCAGGCCAAAGCCGTGGGCGGCCACATGATCAACCTGAGTCCGAACGGCATGAAGGTCCGTTCCGCAGATCGTCTCCCCAGGGGCCGCGAGATGCGCATCGTGGTCTCGGGCAACAAGGCCGCAAACGCCCGATTCGTGGCCTCCATCGATCTCATCTGCCGGGTGGTCTGGTCGAAGTACTCGTCTGTGCACCAGGCCTATGACTCCGGGCTCGCCTACCTCCCTGCGCCTGGGGTCGACCTGCAGTACGTCGAGGCCTTCTTCCGCCACGAGCTCGGCATCGACGACCTCGAGACCTTTCAGCGTCGCACGAGCCGACGGGTGAGCATCGAGCTCGATGTGACCTGCTTCACCCCGGATGGTCGCGTAAGCCTGGGCGCGATACGCGACCTCAGCGAGCAAGGCGCGCAGTTCGAAGGCGCGCTCAACGTCGAGGCGGGCAGCGAGGTGCGCATGCGCATCGACCTCGAAGGGCGCGAGGAGCACTCCCTCTATTGCGTGGGAACCGTGGCGCGCTGCAAGCCCACGCGACGCGACGGCTGGTACGAGCTTGGCGTCTCGTTCACCGAGATGGGCGACCCGGCAATGCTCAAGCGGCTGATCAGCCGAGAGATGAAGAGCCGCAAGGAATCCTGAGCGATGAGACGCGGGGGCGGGGCTGCGCCTCAGGGCTGGCGGTAGCTGCGCACCGCGTCGAGCACGATGTCCACCGACTCGAGCGGAGTGCCGGGCATGATGCCGTGGCCCACATTGAAGATGTGCCCCGGGCGCCCTTCCGCGCGACGCATCACGTCTGCGACCTGCTCGCGGATGACCGCTTCCGGAGCGAACAGGATGGCAGGGTCGAGATTGCCCTGCACGGCGCGATCATGCCCGATG
>RGZZ01000013.1 GCA_010028905.1 Pseudomonadota bacterium
GGCGCCGGGTGCCGACTCGTCTGCCGCGGTCGATGAGCCTGGTGGCTCTCCCTCCTCCGACCCGTCAGCCATGGCGTCGTCACCGTCTGCTCTGGCGTCTCGAGAAGACCGTAGGATTGCACATTCCACCCAGCACATCGGTAGCCCCGGCCTGTTCGATGGTTCGGTGTACTGGCTCAGCGACGGGCGCCTTCAGAGCGCGGCGGGAAAGGTGGCGCGGCGCGTCGAGCTCAAGAGCCTCCCACTGATCTCCTCTCTCAGCTGCGCGCCCAACGCGCTATTCGTCGCGTGTGCCGAGCCGTCTCTCGAGCAAGGTGGGTATGCGGTGGGCAGGCTGCAGGCGGGCCGTCTTGGCCGGGCGAGAATCGATTCGGTGGGAAACGCGACCGCCAAGGTGCGTCTGCTCGCGTCGAACGACCGACTCGTTGCCTGGCAGGTTGAGAAGTCTGATGAGATCGTCGTTCTTCCCCTGGCCGGGAAGGAACGCAGGATTCAGACCGGCCCTGAAGACCTCATGGCCCTGCTGGCACCACCCGGCAGTGATACGGTGATCTATGCCGACCAGTCGCGGATCTATCGCGACAAGCAGGTCATTGCGAAGGACGTTGGCCGAGTCCACTTCCTGGCGGCGGACGCCGATCATCTGTACTGGGTCGATGCTGGAGAGCTCGAGGCCACGGTTCATCGCTGTGCCTTCGATGGGACCGGCCAGGAAGAGGTTGCGCGTCTTACCGGCACGGTGGTCGGGTTCAATGTGGGATCTGGTGAGATGCTCTGGGTCATCTCCGAGCCCAAGGGGTTCACGCTCTGGGCTCGTCGCCTGCGCTGAGGCGAAGCGCCCGTATCGTCAGGACGGGGTGACCGCGCCCCCCCGACGGGCCTCGAGGGCACGCCACGCCGCTCCGAGCAGTGTGGCCTGCTGCTTCAGCGGGGTCGCCACGATCTCGGTGTAGTCGCGCGGAACCATGCGTGCGCGCTTGCGCACCTCTTCGAGCAGTGCCGGCGCAAAGAGATCGAAAGACGTGGCGAGTGGGCCACCGATGACGATGCGGCGCGGGTTCACGAGCGTGATGACGCTGGAGAGGGCAAGCCCGAGGTAGCGCCCGATGGCGTCGAAGACCTTCAGCGCGAGGGCGTCTCCCTCGAGGGCCGCGCGCTCCACGAGGTCGCAGGTGATGGGATTCGTCTCGCTGGCCCATTCCGACAGAGCGCTCTGCGCTCCGAGTCGAATGGCTTCTGCCGCCATGCGGGCGACGGCGGGTGTGCTGGCCACGGTCTGCAGACAGCCCTGGTTTCCGCAGGCACAAGCCAGCCCGTCGAGCTCGACGGTGAGGTGACCGATCTCCCCCGCACTGTCGGTGTCGCCCTCGTAGAGCTGGCCACGCACCCCGAGCGCGCCTTCGATGCCGCGTCCGGCGGTGAGGCAGAAGAGATTGTCGATGCCTTGACCCGCACCGTACACGCGCTCTCCGTCGTAGTTGGCGCGTATGTCGTTGACCAGTGAGACGGGCATCTTGAGCGCGTTCGAGAGGGTTTCGGCCACGGCGACGTTCTCCCACCCGAGCGCGGTGGAGAAAAGGCAGAGGCCCTCTTCCGGGCGCAGGGTTCCGGGGAGGGCGACACCCAGTCCGACCACGCGCTCGGGTCGCTCTCGGAGTGCGAGCTCGACTGCGGGCACCACGCATTCGCGAAGGAACGCGGTGGGCTCGCGGTCGCGGTCGAGTGAGCGCGTGACCGGCTCGGACACGATTCTACCTTCGGGCTCGACGACAGCGACGAGAAACTGCTCGTCGGTGATCTCCACCCCCACCGCCCCTTGGACTGTATCTGCTCTGTCCACATCGCGCTCTTCCACCCCCCGATCTGACACTCCTCTCTTTGCGCGCCCCCCTCGTTGGTGCAGGGATCGTCGAGCGCTGAGCGAACCCGTCCCCGACGTCGTGCAGAAAGCCCGACGGCCCATCGGAGGAGCAACGTGGCCAAGGTCGTCCTCAAGAAAGTGAACAAGATCTACGAGGGCTCGGTTCCCGCGAAGAAGTCGTGGTATGAGTTCTGGAAGCCGGGCAGCATGCGGCGTGATGTGCACGTCGTGCAAGATCTCGACCTCGAGATCCGGGACGGGGAGTTCCTCGTTCTGGTGGGTCCCAGCGGATGTGGGAAATCAACCACGCTGCGCATGGTGGCGGGCCTTGAAGACATCACGAGCGGCGACATCTACATCGACGAGACGCGCGTCAACGATCTCTCTCCCAAGGATCGCGACATCGCAATGGTCTTCCAGAACTACGCGCTCTATCCGCACATGAACGTCTACGACAACATGGCGTTCGGCCTTCGCCTGCGAAAGATGCCCCCGGCCGAGATCGACGAGCGGGTTCAGAACGCGGCACGTCTTCTCAAGATCGAGTCGTTCCTGCAGCGCAAGCCGAAGGAGCTGTCCGGTGGACAGCGCCAGCGCGTGGCCATGGGGCGCGCAATCGTTCGCCGGCCCAAGGTGTTCCTCATGGACGAGCCGCTCAGCAATCTCGATGCGAAGCTGCGCGTCCAGATGCGGGCCGAGCTGCAGAAGCTCCACCGCACGCTCGGGGTCACCACCATCTATGTCACGCACGATCAGACCGAGGCCATGACGCTGGGGCATCGTATCGTGCTGATGCGCGATGGCCTCATCCAGCAGTTCGACTCACCGCTCAACATCTACGAGCGGCCGGCCAACCAGTACACCGCAGGATTCGTCGGATCTCCGCCGATGAACTTCGTCGACGCCGTCGTCGAGTGTGCGCCAGACGGGGTGTACCTCAAAGGCAGCGGGTTTCGCGTCGGTGCCCCTCCAGAGACGCACGGAGACCTTCGAGGACATGACGGGAAGGCGGTTACCCTGGGGGTTCGTCCCGAGTCGATCCACGAGGGCGCTGACGCGTCGGGGAAGGCCCGCTTCGAGGCCAACATCGAGGTGCTCGAGGAGATGGGCTCGGAGGTCTATCTGCATCTCTCGTGCGGCGACGACACCCTCGTGGCCCGTGTCGACGCGCACACCCGCGCGCGCGTCGGCGACCGCGCGCCCTTTGCCTTCGATCTCGGAAAGATGCATGTCTTCGACAAGACGACCGAGAAGGCCATCGCTCACGGTCCCAACGCCCTGGGTGATTCGGCCGTCACTCGAGCAAGCGCATGAGTCGCGCCGGTCTTGTCGTTCTGGGTGAGGTGACCGAGGCGCCCATCCCTTCGCTGCGTGTCGAAGAGGTTCGAGATGCCCTGGCCGGATGCGAGTGCCGCGGGGTGACCCGCAGACACGATCCGGTCGTGAAGCTGTCGGCCAGGGCCGTGCGCGTCATCGAGGAGGCTTCTCGAGCCGTTGCGCCGCTCTCGTGTGCAGGTGTGCTGCTCGGAACGGTGAGCCAGGTCGGTGACTCGTGGATGGTCGATGTGCGCGAGGCGCTGGCGTTCAACGCCACGCCCGAGGTGCACCGCGTGCGCGTCCCGCGACACGCCTGGCAGGAGATGCTGGCCGCGAAAGCCGCGTCGTTTCAAAGCCTGCGGGTGGTGGGCTGGTATCACAGCCACCCGGGCACGGGGGTGAGTGTCTCCGAAGCCGACAGCTTCGTGCATCGCTACTTCTTCCCCGCCGACTGGCAGGTGGCATGCGTCATCGATCCGGAGCGCGCTGACCTCCAGGTCTTCAGCAGCCGCGGTCGGGGCGTGTCACAGCTCGGCGCCTACTGGGTCGATCGCGCGGTCGCCGAAGCCCCTCGATCGGCCCCGCCGAAGCCCGTCTCGGCCACTGCCGCGCGGCCTTCCGGCAGTGCAGGCGGAACGCTTCCAAGCGCGCCGTCGGAGGTTTCGCAGACCAGTGAGACCTATCTCAAAGAGCGGTTCGTCGAGCGCAGCCTCGAGAAGATCCTGCGTCAGCTGCAGGAACCGCCGATGACGCTTCGTGATTTTGCCATGCTCGGCATCATGGGCCTGATGCTTGTTGTCCTCATCTTCACGCGGGTGGGGGCTGGGGGGACGAGTTCCGAGCTGGAGAAGGTCAATCAGCGTCTTGACGCCCTCACGCAGCGCCTCGATGCCGTGCTGGGAGATGGCCGGGCGCCAGAGGTACGGGTGCGTGCTACGCCGCAGCGCCTCTCGTCGCCACGACCGAGCGGCGCGGCTTCAGCGGCTGCTTCGGCAGAAGACCGCGCTCCCGCAGACGGAAAGCCCGATCTCGAGCACAAGATGAAGGCCGGAGAGAGCATGTGGGACCTTGCCGATCACTATTATGGTGACGGCTCGATGCAGAACGCCTTGCTGCGCTACAACAAGATCACCGATCCCCGAGACGTCAAGGCGGGCGCCGTGGTCAAGATCCCGTCACGCGCTCGGCTCCTGTCTCCGAAGGCCGGAGCCTCGCCCTCGCCGATGGCCGACAGATCGTCGCGTCACGTTCGCCCCTCGACTGCGTCGGCGCGTCCGGTGAATCGCCTCCGAGGTGGCGCCCCTGTTGCTTCGGAACGGACTTCACCGACGCAGCCGCGCAAGGACAACGCCCCCGCCCCCACACCGCACTGAGCGTCGACGCGGGTCGGCTTGACACGGGTGTGTGCGGTCCTGGCGCTCTGCTTCAGGCGTCGATCTCGAGATCGCCGAGGGGGTATGCCGAGCAGATGAGGGCCAGCCCCTGTGCCTTCTCATCGTCGTCGATGGCTCTCCCCCACTGGAAGACATCGCCATTCACCTTCACCATGCAGCTTCCACACGACCCGCCCTGGCAGCCGTAGTCTACGTTGAGGCCGTTGCGAAGGGCCTGCTCGAGGATGATGCCGTCTTCCGCGATCTCGAGGGTTCGCTGGGAGCGGCTGAAGTGGACCTTGAATGTCTTGGGCATGGGGCAGGTTTCGGCGCCGGACGCGCGACGCCTCTGTGTCGCGCGCCGATCAGGGCCGAGGCAGGTGTGCGGGCATCTCGTCGACAGGCAGCTGTGTCTGCAGCGGGTGCCCCTCTCTGTAGATGGTCAGGGTCACCCGCTCTCCCGGTCTGTGGGCGCGAATGCCGGACTGCACCTGGGTGATGCTCGAGGTCGGCCGGGCATCGACGCCGACGATGATGTCACCCGCGCGGATGTCGGCGCCCGCGGCGGGACTTCCGCGCATCACCTGACGCACCACCGCGCCTCGCGCTCCGTTTGGAAGACCAGCGTCTCGCGCCAGTCTGGGGGTCACCGGCATCATGATGATGCCGATGTAGGAGCGAATGACCCGGCCGTTCGCGAGCAGCTGCTGCATGACGTCGCGCGCCGTGTTGATGGGAATGGCGAATCCCAGCCCCTGGCCACGTGTGATGATGACGGTGTTGATGCCGATGACGCGCCCGTCGATGTCCACGAGCGGCCCCCCGGAGTTTCCGGGATTGATGGCGGCGTCGGTTTGGAGTAGGTTGCGGAACTCCTTGCCTGGCTCAGGGATCTCTCGCTCCCGTCCGCTGAGGACACCCACGGTGACCGTGTGCTGAAATCCGAACGGGTTGCCCACCGCCAGCACGAATGCGCCGATGGGCGTGCTGTCAGAGTCTCCGAGGCGCGCAGCCGGCAGCTTATCAGCGTCGACCTTGAGGATGGCCACGTCGCTGAGCGGGTCGGCTCCCTTCAGCCGGGCCTGGAGCCTGCGGCCATCCGGCTCGGGGAGGGTCACCTCGATCTGAGACGCGCCCTGCACCACGTGGTGGTTGGTCAGGATGGTCCCATCGCTGCTCACGATGACCCCAGATCCCTGGCCGCTGGGCAGACCGCCGTCTTCGATGGCGGTGCGGCTCGCCGCGGCGCTGCGGATCTCGATGTTCACCACCGACGGGCCGATCTCTCGCGCGGCACGCACGATGGCGTCTTGCGCCGGAGGCACGGCCGCGGTGGCACTGATGCTGACGGGAGAGGACGGGGAGGGAGGCGACGAAGGCGTGAGCCGGGCCCGCATGAAGGTCGCCGTGAGCAGGCTGCTCACCAGGGCCGCCGTGAGCGCGGCGAGCCCCGCAGACGTTCCTCGCGCCGGTGGCACGGGCTCCATCAGATGCGCTTCTTGGCGAGGTCGGCGCTCTCTCCGCTCTCTCCGTTCGAGGTGTAGATGATGGGGGATTTGGCGTAGAGCCCCTCGAGATCGTAGTACTCGCGTTCGCGCTCGAGGAAGACGTGGAACACCACGCCCCCGTAGTCGAGGAGGACCCAGTTGCCCGACTGATAGCCCTGACGCGTGCGCTTCACGGGAACGGCTTCCAGCGCTTCATCAATCGCATTGGCGATGGCGCGGGTCTGGATGCGCGTCTTGCCGCTGGCAAGAACGAAATAGTCGCACACAGGCGAAGCCTCTCCCAGCGCCATGATCGCAACGCGGGTGGCCTTCTTGTCTTCGGCTGCCTCGGCGCCTCTGCGCGCGATGGCTTCGTAGTCTGGGGGGGGCGCGACGGGAGCGCTCTCCGTTGTCGTCTCCACCTCTACCTCTACCTCAGGGACGGCTGTCTTCTTCTTCTTGGTCACCGCATGCCTCCGTTCTTGTATAACCCGTACTTCTCGATGTAATCGGCCACCTCGCGTGGAACCAGGTATTGCGTGGAGAGCCCTTCCGCGACCCTCCGACGGATCTCGGTCGACGACACGGCATAGGGCTCCGCCTCGAGGGTGCGAACCCGCTCCCGGTTCTTCAGGCCGAGCTCGTCCAACCGACCGCACAGGGCTCCCAGGTCGAATCCGGGACGCGCCACACAGACCATCACCTCGAGCATGCCGAGAAGCCGATCGAGGTCTCGCCAGATGTTTCGCAACAGGGAGTCGGCACCCGTGATGAAGCACAGGCGCGCCGCCGGCTGCTCAGCCAGGAGGCTTTCCACCGTGTCGACCGTGTACGACGGTCCGGCACGTTCGAGCTCGATGCGAGAGACGAACAGCCTGGGATTGGACGCCGTGGCAAGCTCGAGCATGGCGGCGCGATGCTCGGGGTCGACCACCGATGACGAGTCGCTGCGGTGGGGGGGGATTCGATTGGGAACGAGCAGCACGCGCTCCATCTCGAAGGCGCTCATCGCCTCCTGTGCGATGTGCAGGTGCCCGAGATGAACGGGGTTGAACGTTCCGCCCAGGAGCCCCGTGCGTCCGGACAGTTGCGGGGTGTTCACGGCCCGCCTGTTTCACCGGCCGGGGGATGTTTCCTCCCCCGGGCCACTGTCGGCGCATGGGTGGCGCTGTGCCTCGACCCGAGGACTCGCGCGCAGGTCGAGCACGAAGACCCACATGTCCTTCTCGTAGAAGCGGAAGGAGCGGCACCGTCGGAACCCCCAGTGCGTGAGCTGGCGAACGGCCCCCTCGTTGTCGACCTCGGTGGTGACCTTCACGGTCGCGTGACCACGCCAGGCCAGCTCGTCGAAGAGCACCTTGTTGATGTGTCCGGAGATGCGTCGCCCCCGCAGCTCGGGCATGAACGAGCAGAAGAGCGACTCGGTTCCGTCGCGATCGGCTGCGTCGGCGAGGGCGGGCGCGGCGTCCGGCGGGTGGTTCGCGCGCGTGGCCTCGGCCTCTGATGGGCGGGCTCGGCTTCTCAGGAAGTAGAAGGGGGTGGAGAGCAGGGGGAGCAGAATCGACGGGTCACGCATCACGCCTTGTGCGGCGCGCAGCAGCAGCGGAATCGCGCGTCGCCGGAGGACGTCGGCGAACATGCGCCGGCCGTTGGTCGTGGCGGCGACGAATCCCCCCAGACGGCCGTCTTCGATGTAGACGAAGCCGAGGAACCACCGGCTCTCGAGGAGCGCGCGGTAGAGGGTCTCGAGGAACCGCCGTCCCAGTCGCGCCCACAGGCTGTTCCCCATGTCGGCGTGATGAAGGGCGGCAACCTCCAGCGCGTGGGGCACGCGCATGCGATGGATCCGCGACATCACCGCTTGATCGACCGGGAAGCCGACGGTCACGACGCGGGCGGGCGCAAGGCTTCGTCGCGCAGGCGGCGCTGGAACGTCTCTCCGCTGACGGCGCGATGCTGGGCGGCGAGGAAGTCGCCCAGGAAATCTTCATAGGGCTTGTTCCAGCAGTCGTTGAGCAGGCGGCGTGCGAGAGAGACCGCGACGCCGTCGACCGGCAGGAACGCGGTCGTCGCGCGTGCGATCTCGGCGTCGAGATCGGTCGCGACGGTGTGGATCAGCCCCGTCCGAGCGGCTTCCGCGGCGTCTACGGGCTGTCCGCTGAGCACCATGTATCGGGCCACGCCCATGCCGACGTGCTTGGCGAGTCGGTACACCGCAAGCCCGGGAAGGAAGCCGTTCTTGACCTCGTCGAGGGCAAAGATCGCGGTGGGCGTTGCAATGCGGTGATCGCAGGCCAGGGCGAGCTGAACGCCTCCTCCTCGACACGGTCCCTCGATGGCGGCGATGGTGATCTTCTTCAGGCGCTCGAGCGCTGCCAGTGCCCGCTCCCACTTGTTGAACCCGTGGATGTCCGGCGTCTGGCGCAGGGAGAAGTCTGACAGGTCGATGCCCTGGGTGAACCTGCCGGCCCGGCCGCGGAACACGACCACGCTGCACGTGCACGCGTCGTCGAGCCACGTTGCGAGGGCTTCGAGATCGGCGACCATGGCCACGGTGATGCGCTCTGCCCGGATCACGACCTCGCAGACATCGCCCTGTTCTGTGGCCTCGAGGGTTGCGGTGGAGAAGCTCACCAGATCAGCCTCGCCGTCTCGATGGCAGCGCCCGGTCCCATCGCCATGAGAATGCCGTGGTCGCCTGGGCGGGCCGCGCCTTCTTCCACGAGCCGCGCCAACGAGAACAGGCAGGCGCAAGACGAGATGTTGCCGTGGTTCTCGAGCACGTGCAGGGTGTGTCGCATGTCGTGATCGGTGAGCTCGAGGTTCATCTTGACGCTGTCGATGACTTTCTTGCCGCCGCTGTGCACCACCCAGTGGCGGATGTCGCGCTGCCGAAGTCGTGCGCGCTCGAGCAGCTCGCGCACGGGGCGTCCGCAGTTGGCGCCGATGACGTACGGGATGTCTCTGTCGAGGAAGAATGACAGGCGGCCGTTGTCGAGGTCGAACCGCATCGTGTGGATGGCGTCGGTGAGGGTGAGGGACGCGAAGTCGACAACAGCCGGCCACGCGCCTGCCGTTCCAGCGGTCTGACCTCGGATGATCACGGCGGCGGCTCCATCTCCGAAGAGTGAGTTCACGACCGCGGTCTCGATGGAATCATTGCGCACGTACGCCGCGGAGCAGATCTCCACGGCCAGCATGGCCACGTTTCGACCGGGATTGGCCTGTGCCCACATGCAGGCCGGCTGCAGGGCGTTCAGCGCGGCATTGCATCCCATGCCGACCACGTCGATGCGGTGCACGTTGTCGCGAAGGCCGAAGGTTTTGATGAAGTGCGCGGTGAGCCCTGGGCAGAGGTAGCCCGTGGTGGTCACGCAGACCAGCAGGTCGATGTCGCGGGGGGTGAGCCCCGCGACGGACAGCGCCTGCAGAAGCGCCTCTCCACCGATCTCGAGGCAGCCGGTGAGATGCTTTCTGTTGAGGGTCTCGACGCTCTCGTCGGGCATGCCGTCCGGGCCTGGGGCCGGCAGGTAGAGGTTGCGGTACTTGATGTGGCTGTTGCGGAAGAGACGGCGTGTCTTCGCATCGCCGAGGCCGAAGAGCTCGATGATCTGCTCCTGGCTGTATCTCTGCGGAGGTACGGCTCGGCCGATGGAGATGATGTGCGCGGTCGTGGGAGGGGGCGCACTCAGATCGCGGTCGCAACGGGGGGCGTCGGCCGAAGCGTCAAGCACGGGAAGAGGCCTCTCGATGGTAGAGAATCGCTTGTGCCAGCGCAGCCTGGTCGGGAACCGAGGTGTCGAGGGCGCGCTTGGCGAGTCGTATCGCAAGCCCGTCTGCCGCGGCGATCTCATTCGCCAGCTCGTGGGCGGCCTCCAGAGCGGTGTGCTCGGTCACGCGGTGCACAATGCCACGATGCAGGGCTGTGGCGGCGTCGATGGGGCGCCCCGTGAAGATCATCTCTCGCGCGAAGGCGTCTCCGGCGATCCGGGGCAGCCGGGTGAGCCCTCCTGCCGCAGGGACGAGCCCCAGGCGCGTTTCGGGCAGGCCGAGGGTCGCACCGGCGCTGGCCACGCGCAGGTCACACGCAAGCGCCAGCTCGAGGCCGCCACCGAGCGCCGCGCCGTTGATGGCGGCGATGGTGGGCACGGGCACCGCGGCGAGCGCGTCGAAGACGGCCGCGCTGCGCAGGGTGAGGGCGTCGGTCAGCCCACGCGCACGCAGCTCTGTGAGGTCGGCGCCCGCGCAGAAGTGACGCCCGCTTCCCGTGATGATCACAGCGCGCAGATGAGCATCGGCGTGCCACGCTTCGACGTGTCGGTGCAGCGCTTCGATGAGCGCGCTGTTGTAGGCGTTGGCTTTGTCGGGTCGGTGGAGGGTGAGTACCACCGTGTCTCCCGAACGGGAGGCAATCACGTGGTCTGTCATGTCTGCTCAATATACGAGAGGGGACGTCGCTATTTCAACGGATCCACCCCGATCGCGGCCGCGGCGATCGCTGGGGAGGAGCGGGGCATGACTTGAAGAAGCACCGACGAGGACCGTCGTGTAGTGAGCGCCCCAGACATCCGCATCCGAGCCTGGTCAACCTGTTCGGCAGCCGTACTCGTGCTGCTGTTCTTGTTTCGGTTCGCCGTCGTGGCCCAGGCGCAGAGCCCCTCGCCTTCCCCTTCTCCTTCCGCCACGGTCTACCAGATCGGTGGCCCTCGTCCCACCCCCGCGCGGCGTCCGACCGCAACCCGATCACCGGGGCGCAAGACCGGAGCTGGCGGCGCGTCGGCGAATCGGAACGAGCACGCCAGCCTGCGCGGCGATCAGGTCGTCTACGAGCGCAATCGAACCATCGCCCGCGGACACGCCGTCGCCATCACGGAGACCGCACACATCGAGGCCGACGAGATCGAGATCGATCAAGAGCAGAACCTTCTTCACGCGCGTCGCAACGTGGTCGTGCGGATGATGGGTGACGAGGTGAATGCCGCCGCGGCGACCTACGATCTCAAGAGCGGCGTGGCCGACCTCCAGGATGCCTATGGCGTGGCCCGCAACCTCAACGTCTATCATGCGTCCATCGAGGACTCGCTCTTCTTCACGGCTCCGCGCGTGCGCTGGGATGGCAATGTGCTTCGACTCATCAAGGCCACCATGACCACGTGCGACCTTCCCCGAGGCCAGGAGCACTTCAAGCTCACGGGCAACGTCATCAACGTCTACCCCCAGCAGCGTCTCGAGATCCGCAAGGCGCGTCTCTACCTCGGGGGGCGTCAGGTCGTCGGACGCGAGCTGGTCGTGCTCAGCTTGCGTGAGCGCCGTCGGTACAGCTTCATCCCCGCGCTTGGCTACAACCGTCAGGACGGCGCCTACATCCGCGAGAACTTCCCGTTCCTGTTCGATCGCGCCAACTACGGCCGCGTCATTGCGGAGGTGTACCAGAAGGGGGGCTTTGGCAACGGGCTCGAGTACAACTACACGCTGGGTTCGCGGGGGTACGGCAACCTCTTCTACTACAACGTGGCGTTCCCCACGCCGAATCGTGGGCGATACGAGCTGCGTGACCTCACCACGCTCCGGCTGTCGCCCACCATGACGATGATCCTTCAGTACCAGGGCAACCGCTACGCCTCTTCGAACCCACAGGTCGCCAGCCCCACCTCGAGCCTCATGGGGGTCTACCTCTCTGACAGCGGCCTGCGTCACACCCTGTCGCTCTTCTTGCAGCTCTACAGCTCAACCTCGTTCAGCGGGACGACCCAGACCATTCAAGGGCAGTCGGTCGGAACCGTGTACAACGCCTACCTGTCAGACTGGCTTCGAAACACCCTCGAAGTCACCTATCAGCAGTCCTCGAACGATATCTACCACTCCTATTTCGTGCACGCCCTCGATCGCCTCAGCTATCGATCGGCCCTGTTCGACACCGACCTCACGCTCGAGAAGACGTCGGCCACCGGCTCGCCTGTCTTCCTTCTCAACCGTCTCCCCGAGGTGCAGGTCCGGTCGCGGCTCTTCAATGTCGGCTCGGTGCCCCTGCGGCTCTCCCTGGCCTTGGGTCAGTACCAGGAGGAGCCATCGGGAACCCGCGTCGGGCGAGCCGATCTGAAGTTTGCCATCCCGGATTCCTACCTCCCCCTGGGCGAGGGAGGAAGCCTGCTCTACGGCGCGGGCATTCGTCAGCTGATCTATGACAACGGTGACAAGCAGTACACGGGCGCCGTGCGCGCCGACTGGGTCCAGGACTGGAGCCGCAGCTTTCGCACCCACCTCGACTATCGGATGCAGCGTGGCGCAGGCTTCTCACCGTTGCAGGCAGACTTCTTCGGTCAGTACAACAGCCTCTCCGGCGGCATCGAGTTCCACGATCGCGACCGCTTCTATCTCGGCCTCGAGACCGGCCGCGATTTCCTCTACAACGTCAACTACGATCTCCGCGCGCGTCTGTCGGTGAAGCCCATCAATGACCTTCGAATCGACGTTGGCACCAACTACAACATCGACCGCGGGCAACCGATGCAGCTCGACTCTCGCGTGAGGCTCCCCTTGTCTCCCACGCTCAGCGTGCAGTACTACGGCCTCTATGACTTCGTCAACAATCGCATCGCCTACACCGATTTCATGCTCCAGAACGAGAGTCACGATTTCCTGACCAGTCTGATCTATCGCGGTGTGCAGAAGGAGTTCTTCCTTCAGATCAACCTGAAGTCGTTCCCGTTCCAGCTGCCTTCGGTGGGCCCGACCGCAACGCAGCCGGTGCTGCCTCGCATCACGAACCGTGGGTTTCGTCCGGATTCGGTCACCCCGACAGGCGTGCCCACGCCCGTTCGCTGAGGGCGCCGCGTCGGCTGTCGCTTCTCAGAGGGGGCCGCCCAGCAGGCGGAACGACGAGACGAGCTTGCGAATCGAGCCGGAAAGGCTCGAGAGCTGGTCTGCGGGCACCGCCACGGTGACCACGGCGAGGCGGTTGCCGCGTGTGAAGAGATGGCTTCGTCCGGCGAGGCGCGCGCGGCCCTGTCGGGTGCCGGAGGCAAGGTACGTCCAGGAGGCGACCCACCCTGTTGGCCCGCGCGACACAGACAGGCGGAACTGGGGGCCACGGCCGAACGTCGTACGCGCGTAGTCGCTCAGGAAGCGCTTCTGCTGCGCGGCGTCGGGAGGGGCGCCGCTATCGGTCACCATCACCTGGATGGCGCCGTTGCCGGTGCGATCTGTCCAGGCGACCACCGCCCGTCTTCCCTCAGACTGATCGTGCGTGCGCCACCCCGCGGGCACCGCGATGGTGAACACCTTGCGATAGGTGTAGCCGACACGGTCGCCGATCTCGACGGGGAGGGTGCGTGCGCTGGCGACCGCGGAGAGCATCAGCCAGAGCGCGAGCAGGGCGGTCAGACGGCGCGCGTCTCGCGTCTGCATCAGTGCAGCGTGACCTCGAACTTCTTGATGTCGAAGTTGACGTACGGAAAGTTTGCGTCGTTGTCTGGCTGGGTGATCCAGTCGTTGAGCCGGTCGTTGGGGTACTCGGGGGGGGCGGGATAGGTCAGCCCCAGGGTCTTGTCGATGAAGTAGGTGTAGAGCGCGTCGTTGTTGAGGCTGGGCCCGGGTCCGAGGGTGTCGATGACGCGGCCGAGGATGCCCTGGCGATCGGTGGTAGCGCAGCACACCGTGAAGGCGTTCGAGCTGATGTACTGGGCGAGCGGGCTGGTCTGCTCGCTGGGGTTGAGGGTCACCACCAGGGTGTGGCGATCTTCAGAGAACGACACGTTCTGGTTCATGGTGTTGGTGGCGATGAACGTGTACAGGTTGCTGCTCGGACTGGTCTGGCGATGATACCAGAGGAGGTAGGTTCCGTCCCATTGCATGAAGTCGGTGAACTTGTCGTTGTTCGTCACGTCGATGGGCGTACCGAAGGCGTTGAGCATGATCACGTAGAAGCCGTTGACGCTGTCGAAGGAGCCCTGATCGTTGATGGTGAGGGCGAACTGCAGCAGTCGCGTCGTGCCGGGCGCCACCGAGGCGCTGTCTGAGGGCGTGAGCGGCTTCGCAGACGTCGAGCTCGCCCCGTTCGGACCCGATGCGCAGCTCGACAGCATGAAGCAGAGCAGCAAGGCGAGAGAGGCGCGAATGAATCGTCGAGCAGAGATGTCGGTAGACCATCCAATCGTAGGGGAGGGCGACCCTCCGGGGATTCGCCTGGAGCGACGACGTTGAGGGCTTCCCAGCGCGGCGCGATTCTTCTTGCGGGGCTCTCCGGAACCCTGCTCGCGCTCGCTTTCCCGTACTTCTCGCTCTGGCCCCTCGCGTGGATCGCTCTCGTCCCGCTCTTCGTCGTGCTCTCCGAGGCCGGACCGATGGCGGGCGCGATGTCCGGATACGTGTTCGGCCTCGCGCTGTTCGGAATCACCCTGCGATGGTCCGCCGAGCTCGACCCGCCGGGAAGCTGGCTCATCTGGGCCGCCTTCGTGGCCATCGAAGCCCTCATCCCCGCGGCCTATGGAGCCGTGGTGTCGCTCTACTCGAGAGGGCTGCGGGTCGGTGCCGCACGCCCGCTGTTCCTTGCGGCCTCGTGGACCCTGGTGGAGTATCTGCGATCGCGAGGGGCCTACGCGCTCACCTGGTCGCAGATCTCGTATTCGCAATTGCCCAGCGGCGTGGTGGTCCAGCTCGCCGATCTCACGGGTGCCTGGGGCGTCTCGTTCATCGTGGTGCTGGTCAACGCGTGCGTGGCCGAGGTCTGGATGCAGCGTCGCGCGGCCCGCGTCGCCGGCGACGCGCCCGAAGGGCCCGGTCGGGCCTTGATCGTGTACGCATCGGTGGTGCTGATTGCACTTTCCTATGCCGGCTGGCGTTGGTTCGGGTTGCCTGCGATCACGGGTCAGACGGTTTCGGTGGCGTGCGTGCAGCCGGACGTAGACCCCCACGAGAAGTGGAACCCCCAGCGGTTCTCGCACTGCCTACAGGCGCTCGAGGAGGCGACGGCACGCGCTGCCGCGCACGGCGCCAGCCTGATCATCTGGCCGGAGACCGCCGTGCCTGCACCCGTGCTCACCGACGCGGCTCTTCGCGCGCGCCTCACCGCCCTGGCGGTGAGGGGAGGGGTGAGCATCCTCGTCGGGTCCACCGAGCGGGCCGATGACGGGAGTGCGCGGAACAGCGGTTTTCTCGTAGCGCCGGATGGCCGCTTCTCTGAGCGGTACGACAAGATGCACCTGGTGCCGTTCGGGGAGTACCTGCCGCTCCGGTCGCTGCTCGGACGTGTTCCCCCTTTCAACGAGATTGCTGATCTCGCTCCCGGAACCGACCAGACGGTTCTGAAGGCGCCATCTGCGGAGATCGGCCTGATGATCTGCTTCGAGTCGACCTTTTCCGACATCGCACGTGCGTTCGTGGCCAGGGGAGCGCGTCTGCTGGTCGTCATCACGAACGACGGGTGGTTCAATCATACCTCGGCGGCTGAGCATCACATCGCCATGTCCGCCATGCGGTCTATCGAGCAGCGCATGTGGCTGGTTCAGTGCGGGAACACGGGCATCTCTGCCTTTGTCGACCCGCGTGGGGAGATGCACGAGAAGACGGCGCTCTTCACCTCGTCAGAGATCTACGCCAATGTGCCCCTGGGGTCGGTGGGAAGTCTCTATCAGGCGTGGGGAGACTGGTTCATCGCCGTACTGGCCGTGTGCTGCCTGGGCTGTGTCGTGGCGCGCAAGAAGCAGGGGTCTTGAACGCAGGCGCGCGCTGACGGGGAAGCGAGTGCGTCGCCTCGCCACAGCGTTGCTGCGGCGAGCGGGGAACGGCGGGCTCAGCCCTCGCCTTCACCGCTCGTGACGCGGTTTCTGCCACTGTCTCGAGACTGGGCCACCAGGGCGCGCGCCTTCGTCATCAGGCGATCGCCGCCATCGCCATGGTCTGGGTAGCCCACAACCGCGATGGTGGCGGTGACATGCGCGCCTTCGTCGGTCTCGTTGAGGCTGAACGAACGCTTCTCGAGGGTTGCGCGAAGACGTTCCGCCAGGATTCGCCCGTCGGTGAGCTTGCACTCGTGCAGCAGCACGGCAAAGCACGTTGCGTCGACTCGTGCAGGGGTGTCGGTGTTGCGGATGTTCTCGTTGATGAGGCTCGCCACCTCGCGAAGGACGAAGTCGGCATACTCCTGGCCGCGACGGGTCGAGATCTGCTCGAGGTCGTCGATCTCGAGCAGCAGCATCACCAGGTGTCGGCGGTAGCGGCGGGCACGGCGGACCTCGTGGTCGAGGGCCCACGAGAAGGTGCTGGGGGCGAACAGCCCCGTCGTGGGATCGATGCGCGCCTCCTGGTGCAGGTCTTGATAGACCTGAATCGGGACCATGATGACCTCGGGCGTCGTGGGGCGCGCTTCGCAGAAGAAATCGATGGCTGCGGCCTGAAGGCTCATCGGGCGCTCGAGCTTCTCCTCGAGCTCGCGGCGGTGCTCGAGGAGCGCCTTCCATTCCTGCTCGGCAAACTCGGGGACAGATCGACGACCGACGAGCAGGCGGAGACATTCCGCATACAGGAGCTCAGTGTCGGTCTCGATCAAGCGCTCCATCTCCTGCGCCTCATCGCCCGTGGGCGAGGTGTCGCCCGCCAGGCAGAGGACGTGTCGCAGCGTGATGAGGCGGCTCGGGGTGGGCGTCTCCACGCCGGCGCTGCCAGATCCGAGGTCGGTGACTGCGTTGGTGCCAGAACTCATCAGTGCCTAATTCGTCGAGGGGATGGCGATTCCCTCGTGGTGTGTGATCTTGCGTTCCTTTTCGTCCGCGCGGGGGAGGGAGACCCCTCTGCTGTCGTTGAATCGTTCGGACAGGAAAGAGCTTTGATGTGATCCGATGTGCTCTGACAGAGGTCTGCCCAATCCTTGACGGCGCTTGGGGCGTGAGGGCGTTGCGTGCGCTGGCTGCCTGCATCTCCTGAGGGACGCCTGCTCTTTCGCCTCGGGCTGGGCTCGCTGTTTGCGACCGTGTGCCTTGTCACGGGCATCCTGGCCTTTCTCGTGCCGTGGCTCGTAGAAGCCCAGGGGGGGCAATCCCGGGCGGCCCAGATCGCGCTCGGCGCTCTCGTGAGCCTCACCGGCGCGCTCGTCATTCCCTTCTTCGTCCGTCTCGGACGAGGCTGGATCGCCCCAGTTGAGCGCATCGTCGACGCAGACCGCGCAACGGGCCCTGACATCAGCGGAACGCCGCTCCCTGTCGGGGAGTTTCCGAGCGGGGTCATACGCGAGCTGGTGGTTCGCAGGAATCAGCGCATCGAGGCCTTGCGCGCGCGTGACGAAGATCTGTCGCGTCGCCGCGCCGATACCGAGGTTCTCTACGAGCTGTCGCGACAGCTCGGTCTCTCCCGTGACGCCCCGGACGTACCGAATCTCGTTCTCACGTTCCTGGCAAGGGCCGTGGAGCACGATGTCGGCGTGCTGCTCGTCTTCGTCGACGACCAGCGCAGCCTGTCGCTGCGCGCGAGGGCTCCGCTGCCCGACGCGCTCCGCTCGGCCATCGAGGCGGTGGCGCTGAACGCCTACTTCGAGCGCAGCGGGGTGCTGCTCGAGACCGACGTGCTCGAGCCCAAGGAGACCGTCATCGACCTGCGCGCGCCGGCGCTCGAGGCCCGGATTCGAACAGCGCACTGGGCACCGCTCATGGTGAACCAGCGTGTGGTGGGGGTCGTGGGTGCGCTCTCTGTGACCGATCGCGGGGCTCTCAGCCTCGAATCGCTGCGCATGCTCAACATCATCGCCCAGACCGCCTCCATGGCGCTCGACAAGGTCCAGATGCAGCGCATCGAGGAGACGCAGCGCTTCCGCAACGTGCTCGAGAACCTCACCGAAGGGGTCGTGCTGGTGCGCCAGAGCGGCGAGTGGGCCCTTGCCACCGGGACAGCCCGCGCCTTCCATCAGAGCATCTGCGGCGATGGAGCGCAGCAGACCCCGGAGCACTCGCGGCATTGCCCTGTCGGTCTTCTTGGGCATGATGTCTTCCACAGCGGGGTGGGTGCCACCCGGGAGATCACCCGCAACGACAGGACCTTCATCCTGGTGGGAACGTTCGTCCGATCGGCCGCGGCAGGCGAGCAGGGAACGGTGATCAGTATCCGCGATGTCACCGAGGAGCGTGCGACCCAGCAGAAGCTCTTCCAGGCGTCGAAGCTGGCATCTCTCGGAGAGCTGGCGGCTGGGGTGGCGCACGAGGTGAACAATCCGCTCATGGGCATCCTCGGCTTCAGCGAGCTCACGCTGGCACGAAGCGATCTCACCCCTGCGGTTGCCGAGGCCCTGCACGAGATCAACACACTTGCGCGTCGCACCAACCAGATCACCATGGACCTGCTCACCTTCGCGCGCGTGCAGCGAGAAGGCGGCTTCCACGCGGTGAGCCTGCGGGCTGTGGTCAAGGACACCGTCAAGCTGCTCGAGACCTCGTACCGAACCTTGAAGCTCGATCTCGTGGCCGAGCTCGAGCCACCGGACGACCCGCTCATGGCGCTCGGCGACGCGGGCAAGATCCGTCAGATCGTCACCAATCTCGCCCAGAACGCCAAGGATGCCATCGTCATGTCGGGCAAGGGGCACGCCATCACGTTCAAAGGGTACAGACAGAAAGGAGAGGTTGTGCTCGAGGTTCGCGATGACGGTCCGGGCATTCCCGACGCCATCCGCAACAAGATCTTCGAGCCCTTCTTCACCACCAAGCCCGTGGGAAAGGGAACCGGTCTCGGGCTGGCAATTGTGAACCGGCTCATCGAGGAGCACAAGGGGCGACTGGTCATCGATTCCGACGAGGGGAGAGGAACCATCTTCCGCATCAGCCTCCCAGAAGCGCCCCCAGATGTGGCCGAGCCGCCCGCGGAGCGCGCGCCCGGCGCTGCAGGCAGCGCTGCCGCGACCGCGACGACCGAGCCCGAGCGAGCGGCCGTCGCCTCCGCCATCGCCGGCCCTCCCCCGCGGGCCTCTGCGCCCACCGGTGGGGCGCGTGCCACGGTCGTTGTGCTCGACGATGAGACGACCGTGCTCAAGGTGCTCTCTCGCGCCCTCGAGAGCGAGGGGATTGCCGTGCACGCGACGTCCGAACCGGACGAGGCGGTCTCGCTCATCGAGCGCCATGAACCGCAGATCATCTTCCTCGACTTCCGCATGCCGACGTGCACGGGAGAGGAGTTCTACGCCCGTCTCATCGCGCGTGACCGGCGCTGGGCCGAACGGGTCGTGTTCCTCAGCGGAGATCTGAGTGGGGACGAGATTCAGGGGTTTCTGCGGGACGTGGGGGCGCCCGCGCTGCGCAAGCCCGTGGGGGTGTCTGAGCTGCGGGCCTTTGTCGACGGGCGTCTCGCCGTGCGCAGCGGAGGTGCGGAGACAGGGGGGGAGGGCAGTTCATGAGTGCCGACGGGCAAGGACACACCGGTGCAGGGGGAGACGTGGCCGAGCGGCTTCATCACATCGAACGCATGCTCGACATCATGCGTGCCGCCACGTCGTCGCCGGATCTCGAGATGTCCCTGTATGCCATCGTGTCGGCCATGCGCACCCTTCTCCCGTTCGATCGGGCCGTGGTCTTCCTGCTCGACGAGAGGCGCGAGAGCCTCGAGGTCTACGAGCCGGAGGCGCTCGATCTCGATTTCGAGCGCACGGGGCGCCTGGCGCGCAGCGATGTGCGCGTTCCGCTGGCAGGCACGGTGTCCGCCTGGGTCATCACCCATCATGCTTCGCGCTGCATCGATGAGGCTGAAGACGAGCTTGCGCGATTTCCAGGTTCACGCTCGCCGCACTGGAGCGGGATGCGCTCTGCGATCATCGCCCCTCTGTATGTGCAGGGGCGCGCCATCGGAACGCTCAAGGTCATGAGCCGCGACCCCGGTCGCTTCTCTTCCGAGATGCGCCTGCTCATCGAGCAGGTTGCGGCGGCCGTGGGCGCTGCGGTTCACCACGGGGAGCTCTACCGACGCGAGTCCGCGCTTGTCGAGCAGCTGCGCGAGACCAGCCGCATCAAGGACGAGCTGATCGCCATGGTCTCCCATGATCTCAAGTCACCGCTCACCGCCATGCTGGGCTATGCGCGCCTGCTCCGAACCGGTCGCTTCGGTCAGCTCACCGACGGGCAGCGTGACGTTCTCGATGAGTTCGAGCGGTCGAGCCGGCACATGAATGCGCTTCTCGATGACCTGTCCGACGTGGCTCGCCTGGGCATCCGGGGCATCGAGCTGCGCCGCGTGCCCCTTGATGTTCGCAAGGTCATCGAGGAGAGCATGCACGCGCTCAGGGCACAGGCACAGGAGCGACAGGTCGAGATGGCCCTCCCGCAGGAAGAGGAGGGGGAGACATCCATCGTGGTGGCCGCCGACCCGAAGCGACTGCGTCAGATCGTCTCCAACCTGCTCACCAACGCCATCAAGTACAACCGCGTCGGGGGCCGTGTCGACGTGGGGGTGTGCTGCAGCGGAGAGCTCGCGCGCGTCGATGTGAGAGACACCGGAAGCGGCATCCCCTCTGATCGCCTCGAGACCGTCTTCGAGCTCCACGCCCGTCTCGATGGACACAAGAGCATCGAGGGAACAGGGCTGGGCCTCACCATCACCCGCGAGCTCGTCACGCTTCACGGAGGGCGCATCTGGGTGGAGAGCGAGCTCGGGATGGGGAGCTGCTTCTCGTTCACCCTCCCCCTTGCGGGACCGGCCCAGCACGCCGAGGCGGCGCCTTGACCCGGCGCGTCGAATCGCACGCGCCGGGAGAAGGGGAGACACGCCCGCAACCGTCTGAGGTCATCATCACCCATGCCGGCGCAGACTTCGATGGTCTCGCCTCGATGTTCTGCGCGCGCCTCCTGTATCCCGGCGCCATGCCCCTGCTCATCGGTCCGCCCGATCTCTCGGTTCGTGCGTTCCTCGACGCTTATGGCACGTCGTTCCCCATTCAGCAGGCCCATGACGTCGCATCGCTTCCCCTCACCCGCGTTGTGCTGGTCGATGTCCAGGTTCCGGCTCGTCTGGGCCCGTTTCGGGAGATTGTGAGCGACGCCCGCGTGGAAGTGCACGTCTACGATCACCATCCGCCCACCGCCGAGAGCATTCAAGGAGACGTGCACTGCGTGGAACGGGTCGGGGCCACCATCACGCTCCTGGTCAATCGACTGATGGCGCGCTTGGGGGGACCTCCGACCCTCTCCCCCATCGAGGCCACGCTGTTCGCCATCGGCATCTACGAGGAGACCGGTGGGCTCACGTTTCCAGAGACCACCCCGGCGGATGCGCGGGCCGTGGCCTGGCTGCTCGAGCAGGGGGCGAACCTCTCCTGCGTCACCGATTTCACCCAGCCTCCCTTGCGGGAGGAGCAGCACACGCTGCTGCGTGCCTTCCTCGAGCGGTCGCAGATGCGAGACATCCGCGGCATGCGCGTGCTCGTCTGTCGCGCTGAGAGCGAGCGATATGTGGGCGAGACCGCCGTTGTGGCTCACCGCATCATGGATCTCGAGCGCCCGGATGCCCTGCTCTGCGTGACGCGCATGGGCGACCGCGCCTACATCGTGGCTCGCAGCCGCGAGAGCGGGCCGGACGTCTCCGGCATCACTGCCCACTTCGGTGGCGGGGGGCACCCGCGCGCCGCCTCCGCCGCCATGGCCGCGCGCCCGCTCGACGCCATTGTCGAGGAGATCTGGCGGGTCGTGGAGCGCGAAGCGCGTCCGGGGCTGTGCGCGCGAGACGTCATGTCGGCGCCGTTGCAGCACATCGATCTCGTCGACGATCCCACCCCGACGGTGGAGGACGTTCGTGATCGCTTCCTGCGACATGGTCATACCGTGCTTCCCGTGCTATCGACCGGGAGCGTGCACGGATGCATCTCGCGCCGCGACATCGACAAGGCGATGCAGCACGGCCTGGGCGCGACGTCTGTGCTCCCGTACATCAGTCCGAGCTTTCCGACGGTACCGCTCGATCTCTCGGCCCGCGATCTCCTGCGTCGCCTGTCCGGCGCACAGACACGGGCCATCGTGGTTGACGAGAGGGGGCAGGCCGCGGGCATCGTCACGCGGGCCGACGTGCTCGAGGCGCTTCGGCGTCAGTCGCAGCCGGTGACCACCGAGGTCGGAAGGCTGGAGCGTCTTCCCTTGCCCCTGAGACGCTTGCTGCGCCGCTGCGGCGAGGTGGGTGACGCGCTCGAGATGAACGTGTACGTGGTCGGGGGGTTCGTGCGCGACGTCCTTCTCGAGCGAGAGACCCTCGATGTCGACGTGGTGGTGGAAGGCGATGGCATCCGCTATGCCGCTGCGCTGGCGCAGGCACTGGGAGCGCGGGTGAGCGCGCACCACAAGTTCGGGACCGCAGTGGTGACGCGGATGCCCAGAGAGGGCGCCCAGACCGGCGATGACACGTCGCCGGCAGCGCTGCCGACCAAGATCGACGTGGCGTCGACGCGCCTGGAGTTCTACACCCGCCCCGCGGCGCTCCCCGAGGTGACTGGTTCCACCCTGAAGGCCGATCTCCATCGGCGCGACTTCTCCATAAACGCCATGGCCATCCAGCTCAATGGGGCTTCCTTCGGACATCTGGTCGATTTCTTCGGTGCGCGCCGCGATCTCGAGGAAGGGGTGGTGCGCGTCCTCCACAGCCTGTCGTTCGTGGACGATCCCACGCGCATCTTCCGCGCCATCAAGTTCGAGCAGCGCTACCACTTCCGGATGGATGCGCACACCGAGGCGCTGCTGCGCCATGCAGCACGCTCGGGCTGGCTCGAGGCGCTCAGCCCGGCGCGCGTGCGCGACGAGTTCGAGCAGATCCTCTCTGAGGCGCGGCCCGTGCCGGCCATCGTGCGCATGGCGCAGCTGCGCGTTCTCCATCTCATCCATCCGGGCCTCTCGCTGGGTGGGCGGGTACGTGCGCTGCTCGACGAGATCACCGGGGTGCTGCTGCGCTATGCCGCTCTTGTGGAGCGCGAGCATGTGCGTCGCTGGCTCGTGTACTTCCGCGGACTGGCGAGCGGCCTGTCGGAGGCGGCGCTTCATGCGGTGGCCGATCGCTATGCCATCGGTCAGGCGTCACGCAGCCGCCTCTTCCTCGAGCGCGACCATGTGCGTCTGCTGCTGCGTCGCCTCTACGGCCCCGCGGTTCCTTCGAGCGAGGTGTACCGCCTGCTCTCGCCGCTCTCGCTCGAGATGGTGCTCTACCTGCTGGCGCGATCGAACGCGCGATCGGTGAAGGAGCGCATCATGCTCTTCCTCGACCGCCTGCGCCTCGTCACCCCCCTGGTGACCGGCGATCATCTGAAGCGCTGGGGGATCCCGCCAGGGCCGCAGATGGGCCGCACGCTCACCGCCCTGCTCGAAGCGCAGATCGACGGCTGCTTCCGAGACGTCGATGGGGGGCGAGCCTGGCTCGCGGAAAAGGATATCCCTGCTTCCTGGACGTAACATTGGGTCCCATGACGCACGCCCCTTCACCCGCCCGACGCAAGCGCATCCTCTCCGGCATGCGACCCACAGGGAAGCTGCACATCGGCCACCTCCTGGGGGCCATCGAGAACTGGAAGCATCTCCAGGATGACTTCGACTGCTTCTACATGGTGGCAGACTGGCATGCGCTCACGACCGGCTATCGTCGGTCGGCCGACGTCAAGGACGAGATCCGCGAGATCGTGCTCGACTATCTCGCGGGAGGGGTCGACCCGGAACGTTGCACCTTCTACGTGCAGAGCGATGTCCCGGAGATCGCCCATCTCCACCTGCTGCTCTCGATGATCACCCCGGTCGGCTGGCTCGAGCGGGTGCCGACGTACAAGGATCAGGTCGAGGCGCTCGGGTCGGACGTGGCGACCTACGGATTCCTGGGCTATCCAGTGCTCATGACCACTGACATCATCATGTTCAAGGCAGAGGTGGTGCCCGTGGGGCAGGATCAGGTTGCGCACCTCGAGCTGTGCCGCGAGATCGTTCGACGCTTCAACACCCTCTATCGCCCCGTGTTTCCCGAGCCCCAGCCTCGTCTCACGCGCTTCGCCGCCGTTCCGGGCCTCGATGGCAGAAAGATGAGCAAGTCGTACGGCAATGATCTGCTCATCAGCGATCCCCCCGAGGTCATCGAGAAGAAGATGAAGACTGCCATCACCGATCCGTCGCGGGTCTATCGACGCGACCCGGGTCGTCCAGAGCTGTGCACGGTCTATCAGTATCACAAGATGTATGCGGCCCCGGAGGTCCAGCGCGAGGTGTTCGAGGGGTGCCGCGCCGGCGCGCTCGGATGCGTCGACTGCAAGAAGAAGGCTGCGGCTTCGGTGGTCGCGGGGCTTGCCCCGATTCAGGAGAAGCGCCGCGATCTCGCGGAACGACCCGGTGTCATCGAGGAGATGCTCTCCGAGGGGGCCAGGCGCGCCCGCGAAGTGGCCTCGGCCACCCTCGAAGAGGCCCGTGACGCCATGGGGCTCGCCCGCACGCGTTCATGACGTGGCAGGTCAAGCTCGATGTCTTCGAGGGTCCCCTCGACCTTCTGCTCTACCTGGTTACCAAGGATCAGCTCGACATCACCGAGATCTCCCTGGCGAAGGTGGCCGATGAGTATTTCGCGCACCTGAAGGCCCTGCAGGAAGCCGCGGTGGAAGCCCGCGCCGCGGGATTCGATCTCGACGTGGAGAGCGGCTACCTCGTCGTCTTCGCCTGTCTGCTCGAGATGAAGTCGCGCCTGCTGCTTCCGCCTGAGCCCGACGCCGATCTCCCGGATGGTTTCGATCTCGAGCGCGACACCGAGGAGCACGATCTCGTCGAGCGCCTCAAGGAGTACAAGCGCTTCAAGGAGGCCAGCAACCAGCTGCAGGATCGGGAGCGCCAGTCGCTGCAGATGTTCGCCCGGCCGGTCACCGAGGAGGAAGAGGTCGAGGTCGATGTGAACGCGGGTCTCGAGGTCTCGCTCCCGGATCTGCTCGATGCGTTGCGGCGCATGCTCGAGACCAACCAGCGTCGCAAGAAGAGCTCGCGGGGGCTTCGCCTGCAGCGGGTGGCTGTATCGGTGCCGCAGCGCATGAAGGAGATGCTGGCCTCCCTGGCTGAGATCTGTGCCGACGGCCGTCCGATCGAGTTCGTGGCGCTCTTCGAGGGCGACGTCTCGCGACCTCACGTCATCGTGACGTTCCTCGCCATGCTCGAGCTGGCTCGTCTGCGGCGCATCCGCATCGCGCAGGAGCCAGGCGTCGACGGACGTCGTGGCCCCATCATCGTCGAGCTCATCGACGGATCGCCGCTCGTGGGCAGCCTCGAGGTTCCCGCGGAGCGATCACCGTCAGGAAAGAGCAGAGAGTAGCACCATGTCGAAGCAGCCGCCCCCCTCGATGGACGAGCTCGTCACCCTCGAGGCAGTTCTGTTCGCAAGCCCCAGGCCGCTCGCGATCGCCGATCTGCGAGAGCTGACCGGTTGGCGTTCCGCGCAGATCGAGAACGCGCTGCGCACCCTGGTGTCAGAGTACGCCCAGCGTGGCATCAACATCCGCGAGGTGGCGAACGGCTTCCAGATGGTCACCTCGCCGCTGGCGGCTGACGTGGTGGCCCGCATGCGTGAGGTCCAGCGCTCAACGCTGTCCCGGGCCGCGCTCGAGACCCTGGCCATCATCGCCTACAAGCAGCCGGTGACCCGCGCTCAGGTGGAGTCGGTGCGCGGGGTGAACGTCGATCACATCATCACGAAGCTGCTCGACAAGCAGTTCATCCGAGAGGTGGGTCACGCACAGGCGCCGGGGCGCCCTGCGCTCCTGGGAACCACCCGTCACTTCCTGCAGTGGTTCGGTCTCAAGAGCATCGAAGATCTGCCGCCTCTCCCCGATATCGATGACATCGGCAACGCTGACATCCCGCTTCATCCGGCTGGCAGCGCTGAGGGCTGAGGCTCGATTCTCGATGGGCATCGAATCCGAGATGTCGGACCGTCGTGATCCTCACCGGGTCATCCTGGAGCACGAGCGCGCGCGCCTCGGCGCAGTGCTGCAGCAGATGCCGGTGGGGGTGGTCATCGCAGACGCGAGCGGCGCCATTGAGTTCGTGAATCAGCGGGCGGTCGAGATCCTGGGACAGCCACGGTCTTCCGCGGAGGCAGGCGCAGCGGGGTTCCCGGTCTATGACGAGGAACGTCTGGGCCAGACGGAGGGCGAAGCGCCCTTCGGTGAAGAGAAGACGCCGCTGCGTCGGGCGCTCGCGGGGGAGACCGTCTTCGGCCACCCGTCGGTCTACCGTCGCGAAGACGGTCGTTCCATCAACCTGAGAATCAGTGCCCGTACGCTGCGCGGCGCTGATGCAGCGATGAGCGGCGCGGTTCTCGTCTTCGTCGATGTCACCGAAGAGAAGCGTGCTGAAGATCAGGAACGCCTGCTGGCAGGGGTCGGTGCGTATCTGGGGCGGTCGCTCGACTACGAGCGAACACTCGAGACCCTGGTCTGGATGGCCGTTCCCCGCCTGGCCGACTGGTGCGTGGTCGATGTGATCGACGACGAGAGCACGTCGCTGCGCAGGGCCGCCGCTGCCCACGTCGACGAGTCGTGCATCGATCTGCTGTACGAGACGAAGCGGCGCTACCCTTACCAGCGCGCGTCTGTGAGCGGGGTGGCCAACGTGATCGAGACGGGCCAGACCCGGGTCTTCAACGGCATCACGCAGGAGGGCATGCTCGCCGGAGGCGTCCCCCCTGGTGAGGTTGAGATGGTCATGCGCATCGGCATCTCATCATCGATCATCGCGCCGTTGAGAGCCCACGGCCGTTCGCTGGGGGCGATCACGTTCGGACGGAGGACGAGCGCGTGCCCCTTTGACGACCATGAGGTTCGACTGGCAGAAGATCTGGCCTACCGAGCGGCGTTTGCCATCGACAACGCGCGGCTCTATCACGCCGAGCTTCAGGCGCGTCGACAGCTCGATGCGCTCTACGTGCGGGAGCGCGATCTGGTGAAGGTGCTGGGCAAGAGCTTTCTCGGGTCGCCGCCCGCGGAAGGGCTGTCTGTCGATGTGGCCGTCGACCACCTGTTCGCCTCCGAGGCGCAGCGGGTCGGGGGAGACTACCATGATGTCATCGGCCTCGACGACGGTCGCTGCCTGCTGGTGGTCGGAGACGTATGCGGCAAGGGCACCGAAGCGGCCGTTCACGTCGCCGCCGCCAAGTATCTGCTGCGTGCGTTCGCGCACGAGACTCCGTCTCCCGCAGCCCTGCTCGGGCGCCTCAACCGCGCCCTCTGCCGCGAGCTTGGAAAGGGGGGGCTGTTCGTCACCCTCACCTGCGTCATCATCGACCCTCACGCAAAGACCCTTACCTGCGCCAACGCCGGACATCCGCCCCCCGTCTATCATGCGGGGGGGAGCGACGCATCGGTCTGCCGTCTGCTGACGCACGGGGGCGTGCTGGGGGCGTCTCCGACGTTCACCTATGATGAGGTCACGGTGCCGTTCGAAGGAGGCGCTGTGGTCGTGCTCTTCACCGATGGGGTCTCAGAGGCCGACGGCGTGCTCGACCCGATCGGTGACGGGGGGGTGGGGGAGATCGTTCAGGCAAGCCTGCGCGAGCCGGCGCGGTGCATCGTCGATCGCGTGCTGGCCATGGTTCGCGTCAACACGCAGGGCAGCCCGCGCGACGATCTCGCCGTCGCGGCTGCCACTGCGCGCTGATCGGTCAGTTTGTCGCTTCGCTGGCCTCTTTCGCCTGTGCATTGGCGCGGGCGATCTCGCCGCGTCGCACGCCTCCGCGACGGCCAATCTCGGCCATGTGCTCGCGGTTTCGGCTGATGGTCTCTCCGCCCTTGCGCCCAGCGTTCCGGGCTTCCTCTGAGGTGAACTGATGGGCTTTTCCCTTCTCGTGAGAGGCGCGACCGCCCATGCGGGCGATCTCGCGCTGTCGGGTGCTGTCCATGGAGGCGAAGCCCCGAAGCGATGTGCGGTCCTTGCGCAGTGTCATGGGTAGATGGTTCCTTCCGTACTGTGATGCGTGATTCAGGGCGCCTGCCGCCAGACCAGGCCGGTGTGTTGGCGCGCTGATGAACCCTTGCTCTTCTCGTACCCCGTCGAACCCGGCTTGAAACATGGGGCGCCGGCCTTATCTGTCGACCCCGCTCAACCGATAAGGCGGGAGAAGGCCCCAGGCGATGACATGCGTCGGCCTCTACGATGGCTCGATTCTCTGTAAAAGGAAGGGGTACCACGTGCGCGCGTCCTACATCTCAGACGTCGGAAGTCTCCAAGCATCTACGAGCTACACCTTGTCAGGGGGGGGCATGTCAAAGGCTGCCAAAGCTGCAATCGTCGGGGTCGTGTTCGCGGTGGTCGTTTTCATCGCGGTGATCCTGTTCGGTTGAGTGCCTCCACGATCAAGGCGTCGGCTGCATCGACGGGTGGTCTGCGCATGAGCCTGAACATCGAGACGAGAAACGGGGTGGCGCGCCTTCAGATCGCGCGACCCGAGAAGAAGAACGCCATCACGGTGGCCATGTACGATGAGATGGCGACATTCATCGCATCGGTGTCGGCCGATGCGGCGAGTCGCGTCCTCCTCATTCACGGGTTGGAGGACGTATTCACCGCAGGCAACGATCTCGAAGACTTCGCACGACGCCCACCCACCGGTGAAGACGCCCCGGTGCTGCGCTTCATCCACGCGCTCGATCGCTGCGAGGTCCCCGTCGTGGCTGCTGTCAACGGTGTTGCCGTGGGAATCGGGGCCACCATGCTGATGCACTGCGATCTGGCCTATTGCGCCACTGATTCGGTGCTCTCCATGCCCTTCGTGACGCTGGGCCTGTGTCCGGAATTTGCCGCAAGCGCACTGCTGCCGCTCCTTGCCGGGTCGAAGGCGGCGTCTGAGAAGCTGCTGCTGGGAGACCCCATCAGCGCGGCCGAGGCGGTGGAGATGCGGCTTGTGAACCGCGCGCTGCCGCCCGACGAGGTGCTGGCCCACGCCGAGCGCCAGGCGGAGCGGTTCGTGTCGCTGCCCCCTGTGGCTGTGCGTGAGTCGAAGCGCCTGATGCGCAAGGCGCTCAACGGTCTCGTGGCCCCCGCGATAGCGGCGGAGGCCGAGGTGTTCATGCGCCTGCTGCGCGGACCGGAAGCGAGAGAGGCCTTCACGGCGTTCTTCGAGCGCCGCCGACCGGACTTCACACGATCTGCGCCCTGAACCCCGCGGCGATGCGCGCGAGCCCCTCGTCGAGGACGTCCGGCTCGCAGACCCATGAGATGCGCAGCCAGCCTTCGCTCGACTGACCGAACGCGCTCCCCGGAATGGTGACCACGTGATGCGCCTCGAGCAGATGCAGGGCGGTCTCAAGTGACGGTCGACCGTTCGGGATGGCCACCATGCAGTAGAACGCCCCCTCGGGCATCACCGCGTGCAGACCGTGGCGCGCGAGGGCGGCGGCGAGCAGCGGAAGGCGCGCGGCATAGTGCGCGCGATGCGACGGCACCTCTCCCGCAATGATCTCGAGGGCGACGTGCTGTGAGAAGGTCGAGGCCGACGTTGCGATGAGCTGGTGGGCGCGCACGGCGCTGGCGATGATGTCGGCAGGGCAGGCCAGCCAGCCGATGCGAAGCCCGGTCAGTGCGTGCGACTTCGACAGGCCTCCCGCGATGAGGGTGCTGGCGCGTAATGTGGCAGCCGAGGCCTGGCGCGCATGGTCGAAGGTGAGCTCGTGGTAGACCTCGTCACGCAGCACCCGGCAGCCTTCGGGCAGTCCGGCGTACAGGCGCGCAAGCTCGTCCGGTGCCCACACCCTTCCCGTGGGATTGCAGGGGGATGACAGCACCACGAGTCGCGTGCGCGAGGTCAGCGCCTCGAGAACAGGCTGGGCACGGGGGGTGAATCCGTCGTCTGGGGAGAGGCCGACGGCGCGGACCGCGATGCCCTCGGCCTCGCAGATGCGCGTGTAGGCGGGGTATGCCGGCTCCACCACGAGCACCTCGTCCTCCGATGGGTCGACAGCGACGCGAATGCCCAGGTACAGGGCCTCCTGCGATCCGTGCGTGATCACGATCTGCGAGGCCTCGGTCTCCAGTCTTCTCGCCACCGCGTCGCGAAGCGCCTCGTCACCGGCGTTTGCGGTGTAGGGGCATCCGCGCTCGCGCACGCGCGCGAGGGCTCGCTCAAATGCGCCCATGTCCGGGCGGAGCACAGGCTCGCCCAGGCCCAGGTCGATATCGCCGGGCTTCTTGCGGGCATTCACCTCGCGGATGAGCGAGGGGGCCACCTTTGCAAAGCCTGGGTTCACCGATCCACCAGTGCCTCGAGAACCGCGAGGCCGGCTTCGATGGCCTCGACAGCCACCCATTCCCCCGCCTGGTGAGCCTGTGCGGGGTCGCCGGGGCCCATGTTCACAGCGGCCACGCCCATCGCCGTGAGACGCGCCACGTCGGTCCAGGCCTGCTTCGGCTCGGGTTCGAGACGTGCGCGCGCAATCCACTCGGTCACCAGGGGATGGCGCAGGCAGACCGCACCGGATGGCGCGCCGTCGACAAGTGTCACCTCTCCCTCGTCGCCCACCAGGGCCACGAGATCCTGCAGTGCGTCGTCCTCGTGACGCCCAGGGGCGAATCTGTAGTTCACATTGATGTCGAAGCGGTCCGGGACCACGTTGCGCGAGTTCGCGGTGGAGGCCATGGTGGGGGTGAGCACTTCGAAGAACGGCAGCCCTTCGATGGTCACCTCACGTCGCTCTCTCGCGCGCAGCCGCTCGAGAACCGGAAGCGCGCGGTAGAGGGCGTTGTCTCCCTGCCACGGGCGTGCGCTGTGCGCGCGCGTGCCGCGCACGGTGACGCGGGCGTGCAGCGAGCCCACGCAGCCGACCTGCAGGCGGTTGGCGGTGGGTTCGAGCATCACCGCGAGATCGATGGGGGGCAGCTTTTCTAGAACAGGGGGAAGCCCGCTCTCGTCCATGGGGCCTTCTTCACGCTCGTAGAAGACCGCCACCAGGTCTGTGTGATAGTGGGCGTGGCGCTCGAGCAGCGCCATCATGACGGCCAGCCCGGCCTTCATGTCGCTGGCGCCGCAGCCGTACACCCTTCCATCCCTGATCTCGAGTGGTTGATCTGCCGATGGCAGCACGGTGTCGAGATGGCCGAACAGGCCGACGCAGGGCCGGTTCTCCCGGCGTGGCGGCACGACGAGGAGCGAGCTGTTGACGCGGTGCACAGCACATGCCGGCAGGGACGCCTGGGCCCATCGCTCGACATGGCTGCACAGCGCCGCCTCGTCACCGGTCACGCTCGAGATGGCGCACAGCGCGAGGGTCGTCTCAGCAAGACGCGGGGTCACACCGGCACCGCGAACTCGCGCAGAACGTCGTTCAGGCTGGTCTTGAGGTCGGTCGACGCCTTGCGCTGGCCGATGATGAGTGCGCACGGCACGCCAAAGGTACCTCCGGGAAATGTCTTGGGCATGGTCCCGGGAATCACCACCGAGCGAGCGGGCACGCGTCCCTTGCTGATGACGGCGGGATCGACCGTGACGTCGACGATGGGCGTAGAGGCCGTGAGCACCACGTTGGCGCCCAGAACGGCCTGCTGCTCCACGATCACCCCTTCGACCACGATGGCGCGGGAGCCGATGAAGCAGCCGTCTTCGATAATTACCGGACGGGCGGAGGGCGGCTCGAGAACGCCGCCGATGCCCACGCCGCCACTGAGATGCACGCCGCTGCCGATCTGCGCGCAGCTGCCCACCGTGGCCCAGGTGTCGACCATGGTGCCTTCGCCGACACGGGCTCCGATGTTCACGTAACCGGGCATCAAGATGCTTCCGCGTT
>RGZZ01000014.1 GCA_010028905.1 Pseudomonadota bacterium
CCTGTCACCTCCTCCCCTCGCCCCACCGCCGAACATCCGATACCAGAAGACAGGGCGGTGCGCCAGGAAGAGCTGCCCACCATGCCCATGCCGGTTCCCCTGGCGCGTGTGGCCACCCCATCGGCATCTCGCTGGCAGGCGCTTGCGCAGCTGCATCGCACCTACATCATCGGACTTCACGACGGCGATCTCTGGATCGTCGACCAGCACACGGCGCACGAGCGGGTGAACTACGAGCAGCTCGCCCACATCACCGATGGAAGTCGGGCGGCAGCGTCGCAGCCGCTGCTCTTTCCCGTCATGCTCGAGCTCGGCGCTGACGAGGCCGCCGCACTCACCGCAAACCTCGAGGTCTTCGACGAGCTGGGCTACCAGATCGAGCCCTTCGGGCCGGAGACCGTTGTCGTTCGCGCCCTTCCCGCGGGGCTGTCGGCCCTGTCGCGAGCAGACGTCCTGCGCCAGATCATCGCCGAGGTTGTGGGCGATGATCGCGCCAGGGAGCCCCACCGCCTGCGTGAGCTGCTGCGTGCCACCACCGCGTGCAGGGCTTCCGTCATGGCAGGCGACACCCTCACGCGCGAAGAGATGGAGACCCTGCTCTCGCGCCTCGAAGCCGTGCCACGCGGAGGCTACTGCCCGCACGGTCGCCCCGTCAGCATCCGCCTGGGAGAGGACGACCTCGGACGCCTCTTCGGCCGCCGCTGACGTCTTCGACGCAGAGGAGTTAAAGTCGGCAGGGAGAAGTCGGAACTGCGTCGCTGACGGTGGGGCTGACCCGCAGTGCCCGCGGCGCACGTCACCCAGGTTCTCGGAGGGGTAGAATGCAGGTGAATCTCCAAGACGCATTTCTGGCGCAGGTGAAGAAAGAGGCGGCGCTCGTCGTCATCTACCTCGTCAACGGCTTCCAGCTGAAGGGCATCGTGAAGGGCTTCGACAGCTTCACCATCTTCATCGAGAACAGCGAGAACAAGGTGCAGATGATCTACAAGCACTCGGTGACGACCATCAGCCCCGTGAAATCTCTTGGGTTCGCCTTCCTCGGCGAAGCGTTCAAGGAAGCCATGCAGCCCGCGACGCGCGGCGGTGCCCCGCCCCCTCCCCCACAAGGATGACCCGCGAGACCGTCGCTTTCGCGAAGATGCATGGGCTGGGGAACGACTTCGTCGTCGTCGACGCGCGCGACCCGCTCCCCGCAAGCGCCACCACCGACCCCGGGGCGCTGGCCAGGCAGATCTGCAACCGTCACTACGGCGTGGGGGCTGACGGTCTGATCTGGATGTTGCCCTCTTCCCGCGCCGATGTGCGAATGCGCATCTTCAACAGCGACGGCTCTGAAGCCGAGATGTGCGGCAACGGAATCCGATGCCTCGCCGCCTTCGCACATGCCCGAGGTGCCGTGACCGGACGGGTCATGAGCGTGGAGACCGGGGCAGGCATCCTCTCCCCGACCCTTCTCGACGACGGGCGCGTGGAGGTCGACATGGGAGAGCCCGTCCTGCCGTGCGCCCAGATCCCCGCCGTCATCCCAGGGGTGGGAGAGACCGAGCGCGTCATCGATGCCCGCCTCGTGGTCGATGACGAGGCCTACACCGTCTGCGGCGTCTCGATGGGCAATCCGCACTGCATCCTCTTCCTCGACGTGCAGGGCACGACCCGTCTGGCGGGATGCGACCTGAGCGCCGTCCCCCTCGAGCGCGTCGGTCCCCGCATCGAACGCTGTGCCGCCTTCCCCGCGGGAACCAATGTCGAGTTTGCGGTTGTCTCCGGACGAGACGAGATCGACCTGCGGGTCTGGGAAAGAGGCTCTGGAATCACGCTGGCCTGCGGAACGGGCGCCTGCGCGACCATGGTGGCGGCGGCACTGTCCGGGCGCGTGGGTCATCGGGCACGCGTCAACCTGCCGGGCGGAACGCTGGAGATCGAGTGGCGTCCCGGCTCGTCGGTGAAGATGCGGGGGCCTCAGGTCTGGGTCTACGACGGGGTGTGGCCCGCCGCCTGATCGGCACGCGACCTGACCCACGCCACCGCCTCCGCCTCGCTCGTCACGACCCCGTCAGCCTGTGCGTCAGCCAGGTCCTCGAGCCATGCGCCGATGTGAGGACCTCGACCCAGGGAGAGAATCGACTGGATTCGCCCCCCGTCGAGCAGCGGAACGCACCGCGCGGGTCCTCCCCCGAAGCGCCACTGCAGCAGCCACGCGACGCAATCGCCTACCGACGCCGTGCATGATGGCGCATCGGCCGTCTCGGCCTCGCTCTCGGCGAGGGCGAGAATCAGCGCTTCCGGCCCGGCGGGATGGGCGTGCTTGAACCACCGCCTCGCGGCGCTGGGCGTCCGAGCACCAGCGTCTTGCATCTCACCGGGCTCATGGCGGTGCGCAAGCATCGACGCCACCAGGCGCTTCTCGAGGGTCGAAAGACGAAGCCGTTCGCACGCGCGCTCCGCCGCCGCAGCCGACGAAGTGCGATGCCCAGGAGGAGACGACGGCGCGCAACGCGCATCAGGGCCTCCCAGGTGGCGTAGCAGAATCGCGAATCGCATCAGCGCAAGCACGCTTCGTCGCTCTCCTCCGCACGAGCGCACCAGGAGGTCTACCAGCTCTCCCCCGTCATCCGCAATCATGGCACGCGCCGTGGCGACTGCCCCCGCGTCGATCGCGCGCAGCGCGTGCAACGCGCGCGCATCCACGGCGCGCGAGCTCGGCCCATCGCGGGTGACGTTCGCGTGAGCGCCGATCTCCGGCAGAATGACGCGGAGCAGCCCCGCCTCTGTGAGCAGGGAGACCCCTTCCTCAGAACGAGGAGAGCCGAGCACCGTGAACAGCTCGTCGCGAACACGCTCCGGAGAGACGTGCGAGAGAAGGTCCGCCCGCGGTGCGATCTCGCGCCATGTCTCAGGCGCGATGGCAAAGCCGAGCACGCTCGCGAAGCGCACCACGCGAACCAGCCGCAGCGGATCGGCGTCGAGCACCTCGGCGGAGGGGCAGCGCAGCAGGCCGCCACACAGATCATCGAGGCCGCCCAGCGGATCGACGACCACCGCATTCCCCGCGCCGAGCGCGCGGGCATCGAGCGCCACCGCGTTGATGGTGAGATCGCGCGCCCGCAGATCGCCTTCGAGGGAGGGGGCCTGCAGATCGCAGATGTCGATGTGCTCGCCGCCCACGACCACGCGAAAGATGCCGCGAGCAGCGTCGAGGGTCACGAGGCTTGCGCCGAGGCGGTCTGCGAGTCGACGCGCAAGCGTGCTGGCCCCCGTCGAGGTCACGAAGTCAAGGTCGCCCACCGTGCGCCCGAGAGCGATGTCACGCACCGCTCCCCCCACGAGATGCACCGCCGCCTCGTGTTCGGCCACCACCGCGTGCAGCACGTGGTGTCCGCCCGCGGTGGCGAATGCCTGGAGACGTGCCTGCGCAGCAGCAACAGAGAGCGTCTCGGCCATCACTCCGCCATCGGGCGCAGAAGCTTGTCAACGGCAACCCGGATGTCGGTGCTTGCCGCCACGCGAACGATGATCGAGCGCCCCAGCGCATCGACGAGAGCGGATGCAGCGTCGGCGTCGGTGGGATCGGCCATGGCCACTTCGAGCGACTCGCCCACCTCCCCGCAGGGAATGGCCTCCCACGACAGGATCTGCTCGCGGGTGAGAAGGCCTGCGTATCCGCTCGGGAGGTTCTCCTCCACATCGACGAACGTGAGCCCGAGATGCTCGGCCAGCAGACGCGCCATGGCCTTTCGTGGAAGGACCGGCAGGGCCAGGGCCCGCGTGAGCGACGCGTCATCGCCGTCTTCGTCACCGAAGGTCTCTCCCAGGAGCCCCTCCTGGCGCATGCGCGCGACGAACGAAGGCCCCTCGCCTTGCGATGCTCGCCGCACCGCGCGTTCGAACGTGCGCCGGCTGTGCTGGGAGAGCGACGTCCCCGGGCGAAGGCGGTTGACCAGCCGGACGTTCGTCTTGCGCCGCGAGGCACGCGTCTCCTCATCTGCCTCGACCGGGAAGAGCTGCACCACCGTGCGTCGCCCGAGATCGGTCACCGAGGTGTAGACCAGGACATCTCGTTGGCTCTCCCCGCACACGACGGTGCAGCCATCGAGTGCGTCGAGCTTCGGCTGCTGCCCTTCAATCTCTGCGAGTGGGCACGATCCCGCGGATTCGAGGTCGGTGTCGCAGAGCAGCGAGAAGTAGCAGGCGTGCTCCTCCGGATCGATCAGCAGCCCGTGGGCCGTGCCGCGCAGCGCGCGCTCGATGGCCACCTCGACGGCAGGTGGAAGGGCGTGCAGACGCAGATCAACGTGGCGTCGGGCGGATGGTGGCGCGCCGTCAGCGGCTTCACACGACGGCTCGACCTTCTGCGATGGTGGCGATGGTGGCGATGGAGGGCCGGAAGGCGTTGGCGCAGCGCTGGGGCGGCTTCGCCAGAACATGAATCGCTCCACCGCGTTCGCCTCCTCATCGCGACCCCGGTGCGTGGCGCAGGCTGGTGCGACGCGACGGGGCCGTGCATCGTGTCACCTGTGGGTTGATTCCACGGGCTGAGGGGAAACTACTCCTCGAGAAGCGATGCGCCTCGGCGCGAGGGTCACGGCAAAGCGCGTGGTGACCTCGGTTCGGGTGTGCTTGCGGCCCCGGCGAGAGGAGGATGCTCCGACCCGCGAGAACACAACGAAATGCGCGCACGCAGGGCAGCGACCAGACGAAGAGGGGTTTGAATGAGAGATCCAGAGCGCGAATTCATGGAGCAGATCGAGCGCATCATCGAGCGCTTCGGCACCATTCAGCGCAACTTCGTGCTCGACAAGAGCGGCATTCGCGCCATCGTGAAGTTCATCGGCGACTTTGCGGGCGCACCGCCCACGTTCTCCCTCGATGACCCCGTGATACTGAAGGGGAAGCAGGCGGCCATGCGCGTCGTCGAGGAGCTCGGGGTACAGCTCGACGACCTGCAGCAGCTATCGCCCCCGGAGCGGTGGATGCGCTTCCACGCCTCGCTCGTGTCATCCATCGAGCTGCAGCTCAAGGGCTATCAAGAGATGACGCGCGTCTTCGAAGACAGCGACGTGGCGCATCTCAGCCAGGGTCAGGCGCTGGTGAACGAGGGGATGAGCATTCTCGAAGGAGGGACGCGCGCCTGATCCGCCGTCCACACGCGTGAGCCCGGCCCGATCTCCCGCGCTGCGGGTGGGCCAGCGCATTCGTCTCACCCTGGGCGCCCTGGCGACCGGAGGAGAGGCGGTCGCGCGTCACGACGCGCTCGTCGTGTTCGTCGAGGGCGGCGCCCCAGGAGACGAGGCCGACGTCGAGATCACCGAGGTTCGCAGATCGTTTGCACGCGGCGTGATCACGTCGCTGCACACCCCCTCGATGCACCGGGTCTCCCCCCGCTGCGCCATCTACGGAGAGTGCGGCGGATGTCAGCTGCAGCACCTCTCCCCCTCGGCACAGCGCGACGCCAAGACACGCATCGTGGCCGATGCCATGCGCACCATCGCGGGCCTGCCCGAATCGGCCGTCGCACCGTGCATGCCCACCACCCCGTGGGGATACCGGAACAAGATGCAGCTGGTCGCTGCCCGCAATGGCCGCCTGGGGCTCTATCGCAGGCACACCCACGAGGTGGTCTCCATGGAGACCTGCCACATCGCCCACCCGATGGCCAACCGCATCCTCGAAGCGGTGAGCGCGCTGCTCGACGATCTTCAATGGCCGGCCTATGACGAAGCCACGGGCGAGGGCCTCCTGCGTCACGTCCTGGCGCGGGTGGCGGGCCCCGCCGAGAAACCCCGTGCCTTTGTCGTTCCCATCGTGACCCGCGAGCACGTCCCGCGCCTCGACGCATTCTGCGCCCGGCTGCGGGAGCGGGTTCCGGAGGTCGCCGGCATCGCCCTGAACATCAACGATGCACGAACCAACGTGATCCTGGGGCGACGCACGGTGCACGTATGGGGCGCCGAGCACCTCGAGGAGGTGGTGAGCGGCATCCGCTTCAAGGTCGCCCCTGCCTCCTTCTTCCAGGTGAATCGCGAAGGGCTGTCGCACCTGGTGGAGCTCGTCGGTGAGTGCCTGCAACCCAGCCCCGCCCAGATCGTGATCGACGGCTACTGTGGCGTGGGTGCGCTGTCGCTCCCGCTGGCGTCACGTGTGGGGCGTGTCATCGGCATCGAGGAGGTTCCTCCGGCGGTGGAGAACGCGCGCCAGAACGCTCGGCTCAACCAGATCGACAATGCCGTGTTCGAGCAAGGCGCAGTGGAGGCCGTGCTTCCCACCCTGCCCGCGGCCGACGCGGTCATCCTCGATCCCCCTCGAAAGGGGTGTGCCCCCGCGGTCATCGAGACCATCGCCGCCCACGCCGTTCCCACCGTGGTCTACGTCTCATGCAACCCAGCCACGCTGGCACGGGATCTGGTTCGATTCCGCGAGCACGGCTACCACCCGAAGCGCATCCAGCCGGTCGACATGTTCCCGCAGACCGCGCACGTGGAGTGCGTGACCCACCTCACGCGCTCCTGAGCGGGCGGCGTGCCTCCTCCGAGATGGCGGGCGCGCGTCGCGCGACGCACGCGAAAGGGTTCTTCACGCAAGCCCGCGCCTCCCGAACCAGGATTCTCCGTGATGGCACGGAGAATTCTCATGCAATGGGCGGATTCGATCTGAAATCAGTGGAGCGGCGAGCCATCGAGCTCTGCGAAGAGTACAACCACTTCTACGTGGGCACCGAGCACGCGTTCCTCGCAGTGCTGCTCGACGAACCGTATCTCGCAGACGTGCTGAAGGCCTGGAGCATCACGCCCACGGCCTTGCAAGAGGGCATTCTGGCCATCGCCGAGCGCGGCGACGGGAACCCGCCCTGGAAGGGCATCCTTCAATCGCCGCGGTGGACCGAGCTGAAGCGGCGCGCCGAGCGCGAGGCTCGTGACGCGGGCGCCCAGGTGGTGCAATCGCAGCACGTCGTCGCCGCCATATTGCGCGAGGGGCGCGGCGTGCCCGCGCGCGTGCTCAGCGACATGAGCGTCAACCTGATGCAGCTGCGAGGAGAGGTGCTGCAGGCGGGCAGCGGAGACGTTCCAATCCCCCCTGGCCGTCAGTTCCAGAAAGGCGCGGCGCGCGGCATAGAAGGCATGGCCGGCATGGCCGACATGGCCGACATCGTCGAAGAGCCCACCGGACGGCTGCGCGAGGGCGATCGACGTCGCCGCTCTGGCGCCGAAGGCGCCGAAGCACCCGCGGCCAAGGCCAAGAAGCCTCCCGCCGACGATGACAAGCGCAAGAAGAAGTCGGCCCTCACCGACTACGCACGAAACCTGACTGAGATGGCCCTCCTCGGCAAGCTCGAACCTGTCATCGGACGCAATGACGAGATCCGTCGCGCCCTGCAGATACTCACGCGCAAGTCGAAGAACAACCCCGTGCTCATCGGAGAGGCGGGCGTGGGAAAGTCATCGGTGGTGTACGGGCTTGCCCAGCGCATTGCGGAGGGCAGCGTTCCCGAGGTCATGAAGGACAAGGAGCTCTGGGAGATCTCCATGACCCGCCTGGTCGCGGGCGCGGCCTACCGGGGTGAGTTCCAGGAGCGCATGCAGAAGCTCATGGACGAGGTGGCTGAGCGGCCACACGTCCTGCTCTTCATCGATGAGATCCACATGATGATGGGCGCAGGCGACCACAAGGGCGGCATGGACGCCGGCAACATCTTGAAGCCCGCGCTCGCGCGTGGAGAGTTCCCCGTCATCGGGGCCACCACCACCGACGAGTACCGCAAGACCATCGAGACCGACCCGGCCCTCGAGCGCCGCTTCCAGCCGGTGCTCGTGAACGAGCCCTCCGATGACGAGTGCCTGAAGATCCTCGAGGGCCTGCGCCCGCGCTATGAAGAGCATCACGGCATCAAGATCCACGACCGCGCACTCCTCGCATCGGTGAAGCTCTCCACGCGCTTCCTGCCCGATCGCTCGTTGCCGGACAAGGCCATCGACCTCATCGACGAGGCGGCCGCCCGCCTCAAGCTCCAGGCCTCGTCGAAGTCCATCGTCATGACCGGCCCTCCCCGCTTCGAGGTGCGCGAGGAAGACGTGGCTGAAGTGGTCTCCGCGTGGAGCGGCGTTCCCGTGACGCGGGTGAGCCAGGAGGAAGGCGAGCGGCTGCTGAGCATCGAGCAGTCGATGCGCGGCCGTGTCATCGGCCAGGACGAGGCCATTCGCGTGGTTGCGCAGACGGTGCGGGTCATGCGAATGGGTCTGGGAAATCCCTCCCGTCCGGGCGGGGTGTTTCTCTTCCTCGGCCCCACCGGTGTGGGCAAGACCGAGCTGGCGCGCACGCTGGCCGAGTTCCTGTTCGGCACCGACAAGGACTACATCCGCATCGACATGTCGGAATACATGGAGAAGCACGCCATCTCACGCCTCATCGGTTCACCGCCTGGCTACGTGGGGCATGAAGAGGAGGGACAGCTCACCAGCGCAGTGCGCAAGCGCCCCTTCAGCGTGGTGCTGCTCGACGAGATCGAGAAGGCGCACCCGGATGTGTTCGACCTGTTCCTGCAGGTCTTCGACGACGGGCGCCTCACCGATTCCAAGGGGCGCACGGTGAACTTCACCAACACCATCATCATCTGCACCTCGAACGTGGGCACGCGCCACGACGTGATGAGCGACCCGGACGATCCGGACATGGTGGAGTACATCCACGAGGAGCTCCGCAAGAAGTTCCGCCTCGAGTTCATCAACCGGTTCGACGAGATCGTCATCTTCCGCTCGCTGAACGAGAGCGCACTCGAGCGCATCATCGATCTCCAGGTGGGTGAGTTCGCGCGCCGCCTGCGCGAGCAGCGCGGCACCATGCTTGCCGTGAGCGCGGAGGCCAAGGCCTTCCTGCTGCGCAAGGGCTACTCTCCGGCGCTGGGCGCGCGTCCGCTTCGAAGAGCCATACAATCGCTGCTGGTCAAGCCTCTGGCCGAGGAGATGCTCCGCGGCGACTACCGCGCGGGCGACCTCATCACCGTGAAGCTGGCCGGAGATCGTCTCGCCTTCTCGAAGGAAGACTTCAGCGACCTCGATGGCGTCCCGCGCAGCACACCGTCTCCCCGCGTGACGGCAGAACCCGCGCGCAAGCGACGCGAGAGCACCGACAGCGCGGTGGCTCCCGCGCCCGACGCGCTGGCCACCGCGGGAAGCCTGCGGGGAAGCGGCGAGCGACGGCCTTCGCCCGCCCGTGAGGGTGCGCCGTCCCGCGTCGTCTCAGATGCGCCGGTCGCCCCTCGCGACCTGGGGCACGGTCAGGCCACCGCCCCCCCTGTGGCAGATGTCGATGCGGACGACGACGACCTGGCGCCCACCATCCCACGACGACGTCCGTCGCCGCCCCCGAGCCCCGCTCCGCCACGCCCGAAGCCGGGGTCTGACGCGTATGGCGGCGAAGACGAAGCCTTCTGGGACGGCCTGGAATCTTGAGCAGTTCGAGGAGAGAGAGAACGTGAAGATCACGCTCGAGATCTTGAGCGGGCCGCTCGACGGTCAGGTGTTCAACTTCAACAAGACGGTGGAGATCGGTCGCGATGACAAGTGCGACATCCCCATCAAGGTCGACAAGTTCATCTCGCGCCACCACGCCCGCATCATGGTGGTGGAGCCAGAGTGCTTCCTCGAAGACCTCGACAGCACAAACGGCACGTTCATCGATGACGAGCGGCTGAGAAAGCGCGTCATTCTCAACAATGGTCACACGTTCCGGGTGGGAAAGACCTGGATGCAGATCGACTGGTAGCCGGTGAGCGACAGGTGGGATGACGCCTGCAGGGCTATCCTCATGGAGGCCCGCAAGGTCACGATCGAGCTCGAGAACCACTTCCTGGGCACCGAGCATCTGGCCATGGGCATGCTGAGCCTGCCCCAGAGCCGTCTCGAGCGCCTCTGCGCCGCGCATCGCGTATCGGCTGAAGAGGTTGCCTCGCTGCTCGATGAGGCAGCCACCCCCGGACCGCTGCCGGATACCGGCCAGATCCCTCTCTCGCCTCGGGTTCGACACGTGGTGCGACGCGCCGAAGAGCTGCGCCTCTCCTCGGGTGCCGAGCGCATCGGTGAGGCGCATCTGCTCTGTGCCATGCTCGGTGCCGGGCGTGGCGTCTTCGTGCGCGTGCTCGAAGCCTTCCATCTCGATCCGCGCCTCCTCGCCGAGACCCTGCTGGCCGAAGCGGAGGGGCGCGCCCGCCCTCCAGAGACCGATCCCAGCGCCCCGCCTCCTCGGCGGCGCAAGCCGCTCAAGCGCGAACGCCCGGAGCTCGAGACGCTGGGGGCCACCGCCGAGGCCTCGAGACCTGAAGCCCCAGAAGCCAGGACGCCGTCTGGCGTTGTGCCAGCCCCCATGCTGCCGCCCGTGCTCGCCCTGGGCGGCATCAACCCTGCTTTGCTCGACCTGGGCTGGCCGGAAGCGAGCTCAGGTGAGGAGAAGCGCAGAAGCAAGGGCGGCGGGGGCCAGAGCGCAGGAAAGGGCAGCGACAGAAAGGCCCCCGACGCGCACGGGACCTCTCTGCTGCACCAGATCGGTCGCGACCTCACACATGCGGCGCAGAACGGTGAGCTCGACCCCCTCATCGACCGACAGGCGGAGCTCGAGCAGCTGCAGCGCGCGCTGTGCCTCGCCCAGCGCGCCAACCCCCTGCTCATCGGAGACGCCGGCGTGGGAAAGACGGCCCTGCTCCACGGGCTGGCCGCGAGCATCGTGCGCGGCGACGTCCCCAGCGCGCTGCGCGGGGTTCGCCTCATCGAGGTGCCGCTCGCCGCACTGCCCTCCGACACGCAGTTCCGCGGCGAGCTCGAGAAGAAGATCGCAGACCTGGCGCAAGCGGCTCAGAGAGAGAGCGCCATCCTGGTGATTGACACCGCCGAAGCACTGGCCACAAACGGCCCCGGAGCGCAGGAGACCGCCGCGCTCGTGCGCTCGCTGCTGATGCGCGGTGAGGTACGCATCGTGGGAACCACGACCCCCGATGCATTCACGCGGCATCTCGAGCGTGACACGGCCCTGGCGCGATGCTTCCACCCCATCCGGCTCGCCCCGCCGGACGCGGCAACCACGCTGCGTGTCATCGCATCGAAGCGCGCGCGCCTCGAGCAGTTCCACATGGTGCACATCAGCGACGAAGCGATTCATCGCGCCATTCGACTCGCCGAGCAGCACATGCGGGAGCGATGCATGCCTGACGCCGCCATCGAGCTGCTCGACGAAGCCTGTGTCAAGGCGGCATCGATGCCCTCCGACGCCCTCGACGCCTCGCCCGACGCCCGCAACGTGGGCACCACGGTTCGCGCGGACGCGGTGGCAGCGGTCGTCGCCCAGCGCACCGGACGCCCGCTCGAGAGCCTGACACAAGATGAGCGAAGCCGCGTTGCCAGCGTCGAAAGCGCCCTCTCCAACCAGGTGGTGGGGCAGGAAGAGGCCGTTCGACGGGTGGGACACCGCATACGCATGTTCAAGGCGGGGCTTCGCGAGGAGCGACGCCCGCTCGGCGTGCTGCTCTTCCTCGGCCCCACGGGGGTGGGCAAGACCGAGCTGGCGAAGGCCGCCGCGCGCTTCTTGTTCGACTCCGACGAGCGGCTTGTGCGACTCGACATGTCAGAGTTCGCGGAATCGCACCAGATGGCGCGTCTCATTGGATCGCCCCCCGGCTACGTGGGGTTCGGGGAGGCCGGCCAGCTCACCGAGGCGGTGCGCCGCACCCCCCACTGCGTATTGCTCCTCGACGAGATCGAGAAGGCGCATCCCCGCATCTTCGACCTCTTCCTGCAGGTCTTCGATGAGGGCCGGCTCACCGACGGACGGGGCGTGACCACCGACTTCACCCACGCGCTCATCGTGCTCACGAGCAACCTTGGCGCAGACCTCTGGAGCAGCGAGAAGCGCATCGGCTTCCGTCAGGCCGAGGCGCAGGTGCCCCCCGACATGCGCGAGACCATCGCGCCGAACCGTTCGCACGCCGCCACCGGCAGCACGGACGGCGATGACGAGGAGGATGCGCGTCGCCGCCGCATCGCGAGCGCCCTGAAGCCCACCTTCCGCCTCGAGTTCCTGAACCGCCTCGATGACGTGATCCTCTTCCGACCGCTCGACAGCACGGCGCTTCGCCGCATCGCCGCGCAGATGATCGGGCGCTGGCAGGCCCGCAGCGCCGAGCAGGGACGCCCCTTCGACGTCGATGACTCGGTGCTCGACCTGCTCTGCCACGAAGCGCGGCTTTCGGCCGCGCGAGAACGGCCTGAAAGGCCGAGCTCCGCCCAGAAGGGGGACACGAAGCGCGGCTTTCGGCCGCGCGAGAACGGCCCGCCGTTCCCGTGAAGGAATCGCCTTCCGCATCGTGCAAACCATGTCCGTTGCCCCGCGCGAGAGCGCCCCTCAACGGCATGCTCCCCCGAGGCGCCCTCCACCCCGGTCACACATCCAGCGGAGGATCGATGATCAGCGCCACCATAGGTCGCTACCACATTCTGCAAGAGCTCGGCCGCGGCGGCATGGGCGTGGTGTACAAGGGCCACGACCCCGTGCTCCAGCGCTCGGTGGCCATCAAGATCCTCGGGCAGCAGCTGGTGGGAAATCCGGAGAGCAAGGAACGCTTCATCCGCGAGGCCCAGGCGGCAGCGCGCCTCAACCACCCGAACATCGCCGGCATCTACGACATCAACGAGCAGGACGGCATCTACTACCTCGTCCTCGAATTCATCCCCGGCAAGAACCTCGACACCATCCTGCGCGAGCACAAGGGGCCGATGGCTGTCCAGGAGGCGCTGAAATACTTCATCCCCGCCGCCCAGGCCCTCGACTACGCGCACCAGCACTCCATCATCCACCGTGACGTGAAGCCCGCAAACATATTGGTGCGCGAAGGCGACGAGGCCGTTAAGGTGGCCGACTTCGGCATCGCGCGCGTCGAGGCCGAGACCAGCGGTCTGACCCAGCAGAACCAGCTGCTCGGCTCGCTGTACTACATCTCTCCCGAGCAGATCCGCGGCGAGAAGCCCGACCGCAGGCTCGACATCTACGCCCTCGGAATCATGCTCTACGAGATGCTGACCGGCGACCTGCCGTTCAAGGCCGACAATGCCGGCCAGCTCATGCAGCTGCACCTCACGGCACAGCCCAAGCCCCCCACCATCTTCAACCTGCACATCCCCCGCAATGTCGAGACCGCGATTCTCAAAGCCCTCGCCAAGGACCCGGCCGAGCGCTTCCAGAACGTGCAGGACCTGCTCAACGCCCTCAAGCAGGAAGAGCTGCCGGAAGAGATGTTCCAGACCAAGATCTCGCCTGCCGAAGCCGCGCTGCACAACATCCTCGGCAACAACTACTACAAGCAGGGCAAGCTCGACCTGGCCATTCTCGAGTGGCAGAAGGCCACCGCGCTCGACCCCTACAATGCGCTCACCCACAACAACCTCGGCACGGCCTTCGACGGAGTGGGCAAGCTGAGCGAAGCGGTCGACGAGTACACCCAGGCGGTGAAGCTAAACCCCAACAACTTCGTGGCGCACTACAACCTGGGTTCGGCCCACTACCGCAAGGGCAACCTCGACGAATCGATCGAGGAGTACCGCGTTGTCTCGGTGCTCAATCCCAAGTTCGCGCCCGCCTACTACAACCTCGGCAACGGCCTCTACAAGCAGGGCAAGCTCGATCTTGCCATCGAGGCCTGGCAGAAGGCGCTGATTCTCAACCCGCAGTTTGCCGAGGTGCTCTACAACCTGGGCAATGCCTATCAGAAGAAGGGGCGCAAAGAAGAGGCCGCCGACTGCTGGAAGAAGGCCCTCGAGCTCGATCCGCAGTTCGCCATCGCCCAGTACAACCTGGCAGCCCAGGCCCTCAAGGAGGGCGACATCGAGACGGCCTACGAGATGTGGAGCAAGTCCATCGAGATCAACCCGGAGTTCGCCGAGGCCCACTACAACATCGGCAACCTCCACTACGAGCGGGGCAACATCGACATCGCCATCACCGAGTGGGAGAAGGCCACCCACGCCCGCTACGGCTTCTGGCAGGCCCACTACAACCTCGGCAATGCCTACTACCAGCGCGAAGCCATCGATCAGGCCGTCGAGCAGTGGCAGAAGACGGTGCAGTTCAAGGACAACCACTGGCCCGCCCACTGGAACCTGGGCAACACCTACTACTTCGACAAGCAGCAGGTCGACCCGGCCATTCTCGAGTGGCAGAAGGTCACCACGGTGAAGAGCGACCACTGGCAGTCATACTACAACCTGGGCGAAGCCTACCTGGCCCAGGGCAAGCTCGAGCTCACGGTGCTCGAGTGGGAGAAGGTGGTGCAGCTCAACCCGAAGTTCTGGCACGTCTACCACAACCTGGGCACCATCTACTACCAGCGGGGCAAGCTCGACCTCGCCGTGGCCTACTGGACCAAGGCCGTGGCGCTCATGCTCTTCACCTGGTAGCGCTCCCCGGAGGCACGGCCGAGAACAGGCCGGAAGGAGAATCGCGGGCGGCTTCCTAAACAGGGGCACTTCATCCCGCCACGAGGAGAAGCCATGTCCCCCCTCCGCCGCATCGCACTGTGCCTCATCGCCGCCTCGCTGCTGCTCTGCAGCGCCTGCAGCCGTTCCGGCAACGCAAGAGCCGAGATCCAGACCCGCTACGACGCAATGAACGCGGCGCTCAAATCGAAGGACGCCGACAAGTTCCTCGCGGTTCTCACCCCTGACTTCGAGCAGGTCGGCGCCGACAAGACCTCGATCAAGCGCGCCAAGATGGACGAGATCGCGCGCGCACTCGTCAAGGAGACCGAGCAGATCGACAGCACGAGCACCATCGAGCAGGTGACCGTGACCGGTGACCGCGCCGACGTGACCGTCGTCACAAAGCAGAAGGTCACGGTGAAGAACCCCGTCGGCGACAAGTCGAGCGTGGTCGAGATCACGTCGACCAGCCAGGACGTCTGGAAGAACGACAAGGGCGAGTGGAAGCTGCTCAACTCCGCAGAGACGAAGCACGAAGCGCTCAAGGACGGGCAGCCCCTGGCAACGCCCACCACGCGCAAGCGCGACTGATCAGGGCGATCAGGGCACCCAGATCTGAGGGCGCAACGGGGCCAGCGCGGTCTCTCCCGCGTAGCGCACCCGTTCCAGGAACAGCCCCGACGGCGGGGCTGTGAGCTCTGCGGGCCGACCAGAGGGGCTCTCGAGGAGACGCGCGGCCTCGCGGGCAGACATGCGTCCACGCCCGACCTCGACGAGCACCCCCACCATCTGGCGCACCATCTTCCACAGGAAGTGCGAAGCGGTGAGCCTGACCAGCACGAGAGACTCGTGCTCCTCCACCGCGACCTCGTCGACCTTCACGCGCGTGTCGCCCACGTGGCCCTTGTCGCAGAACGACGCGAAGTCGTGCAGGCCGACGAACTGCGCGGCCAGCGAACGCATGACCTCGACGCGCAGCGGATCCTTGACCCACCAGACGAAGCGCTTGCCGAACGCGGTGCGGCGACGGCTGATCTGGTAGAGATAGGTGCGCGAGACGGCGTCGTGACGCGCGTGAAAGGTCAGTGGCACGGGCTCGGCCCGCAGCACGTGGATGTCGGGCGGCAGAAGGTCGTTGATCTTGTGTCGCCACGAATGGGGGGAGACACCCAGAGGCGCGTCGATGTGGGCGACCTGGCGCAGGGCGTGCACGCCGGCGTCGGTGCGCCCCGCCCCTTGCAGCTCGACCTCTGGGCGACCGAACACCGTCGACGCGGCAGCCATGATCTCGCCCTGCACCGTGCGGGCGTTGCGCTGCACCTGCCATCCGCTGTAGCGCGTGCCCTCGTACTCGATGTCGAGGCGCACGCGCTGAACCGCGGAACGGCTTCCGCCCGCGGGGCGCGGCCCTCGCGTCGGACGCGCCCTCACCCCTTCGGCGCCTTGACCTGGATCTTGAGATCGGCCTTGATCTTGAGCGTGCCCATCATCGCGGAGTAGGGCTTGATGCCGAAGTCCGGCTGATGCAGGGTGGCTTCAGCGACATAGTGCGAGCCGGTGTCAGCCACGTCGACGATGATGCTCTTCTGCTGCCCGTGCAGCGAGAGGGTTCCCTTCACCTGGTAGCCCTCGCCCTTCTCGCGGTAGGCCTCTGACTCGAACGTGATGGTGGGGAACTTCGCACTGTGCAGAACGTCATTGACGATGTTCTGCTCGATCTTCTTCTTGTCTCCATCTGAGGGGGTGCCCGGCGTGTCGGCACCGTTCGACATGGCGTTGATGACGCGCAGCGAGGTGGCGTTGAACGTGCCGCTGATCGAGTCAGAAGCCTCGTCGATCACGATCTCGAAATCGGTGACCTTGATCTTGAGGTCGTGCGCCACGGCCGACAGCAGGCCCTCCTTGTATGTGAAGACCAGGCATTCGGCGTTGGCGGCGGTATAGGTGGGCACGAGTCGCTCCTTGTGACAGTAGTGATGAGGCGGGCGACTTGGCGAAGGCAGCCCTCCATTCCTTCAAGCGAGCGTCGTCGTCGTGCCTGACGACGGGTGAGGCAGAAGCCCCCACGCCACGGCCTTCATTGGCTCCTCACGCACCGGAGAACGAGGCATGAACCAGGCCGCTGTGAGCACCAGCGAGGCAACGATGATGGCCAGCACGATCTGGTACTGATGCGCCAGATGCATCGCCCGTCGCGCCTGGTCGGCGAGCCGCGTCACCGCAGCGCCTTCAGGGCCTGCAGCGCGTCGTCGACCGATTGCACCGGGATGAGCTTCATCCCGTCGCCCTTGTCCTTCGCCTCGCTGTAGTTGTCGAGCGGCACGAGAAAGACAGTCGCACCGGCGCGCCGCGCCGCAACGAGCTTGAGGTCAACCCCCTCGATGGGTCCTACGTTGCCGTTCATCTCGATGGTCCCGGTTCCCGCAACGACGTTGCCCTTCGTGATCCCCCCTGGCGTCAGCTGATCGATGATGGCCAGGGTGAACATGAGACCTGCCGATGCACCGTTCACGTTGTGGGTGACGATATCGATGTCCACGGGCAGCTTTGAGTGCTCGATGGCGTCCTGACTGACGATGCCGAGCATGGGACGCCCCCCGTGGGAGGCCAGGGCGAAACTGGCCTCCGCCGCTTTCCCCGCGCGGCGGAGCTTCACGGTCACCGCATCTCCGGGCTTTCGACCCCGGATGCTCTGGCGCAGCTGCGGAACGGTGCGAACACGAGTGCCGTCAACCTCGTCGATCACATCGTCGAGCTGCAGATGCGAAGCCGAGGGAACGCCCGCCAGAAACCCCACCACCCGCGCCCCCGTGCTCTCGACCTTGATGTCGTAGCCCAGCTTGCGAAGTGCCACCACCCGTGCCGTGTCCTTGCTGAACGCCATGACGTCTTCCGGACTTCGCAGATAGGGCAACCCGCTCGGGCGCGGGAGAAAGACGTGGGGAGAGACCGCGTCCTCGTCGGGAACGAGCATGGCGTCTCTGTCGAACAGCGAGTAGAAGCAGAAGAGCAGATTCGCCTTCTCATAGATGATGGTGGTCATGAGAAGGCTGTGCGCTTCGAGCGGGTGTCCTCCGCGCACGTGGACGATGGGCGCGAGATCGTCGGCGTGACCTGGCGCCCGCAGGATGTAGGAGGTCGGGCAGTACCAGGCGGCAATGGCCACCATCGTCGTGACCAGCGCGATGCGCAGGGGCAGCCGCAGCCACCTCATCCGGCCGATGCCGATCCCCCATGCGCCCTCGATGCCGGCGCAGAGACACGCGCTGCCGCTGCGACCCGTTGCGCCTGGGCCGGTTCGATGGTGAGCGTGTCGTCCTGGCTGCTGATCTCCTGGCCTCTTGACTGCAGCGACTGACGGTTGGCCCGAACGACGGCCTGTGCGCGTCCGAGCTCACGCTCCATGCCCTCGAGCATCTTCACGGCGTATTGCTCGAGCTCGGATTCGTGGGCGCGGGCTTCCTGCTCGGCCTTGCGACGAACCTGGCGCGCGTACTCATCTGCCTCGCGCTTGATGTCCATGCATCGGGCCCGCGTCTGTGCCTCCATGTCTTCGGCCGACTGACGCGCCGCCTGCTCGATCTCCTCGGCGCGCTTGCGCGCGATCTGCACCACCTCGGTGGCATTGATGATGTTCTCGCGCTCGACCCGAACCGCGTCGTGCTGCTTCTTCACCTGCTCCCGGGCCTCCGCGAGGATCTGATCAGCCTGATCCTGCGCCTCGGCAAGCAGGCGCTGCACGTCTTTCGAGATGGCACGCGCCTGCTTGAGCTCTGGCGAGACGCTGCTGCGCATCTTGTCCATGAGGCGCATGAAGCCGTGTCGGTTGATGATCGACCACTGGCTGAAGGGTGGGGGAAGGCGCTGGCTCGATGAGACGGCTTCCTCGATGGTGTCGAATATCTTGAAGATGTTCATGGCGATCTGCTTCCTCGTGGTTCTCTATTTGAAGACCGTGACGATCAATCCCGCTCGACCGGCGGGGAAATCTCCGGGCTGCCATCGGTGGGAACTCCGAAACGTTCGGCCAGGCGGGCCTCGACGACGGGGGGAACCATGCCGTGCACACTCCCGCCGAGCGACGCGATCTCGCGCACGCTGCTCGAGCTCAGGAAGGCGTAGATGTCTTGCGTCATCAAGAACACGGTATCGATGTGCGGGGCCAGACGGCGGTTCAGGAGCGCCATCTGGAACTCGTAGTCGAAGTCGGAGACCGCGCGCAGCCCTTTCACGATGGCGTGCGCCTGCTGGCTCTCGACGAACTTCACCAGCAACCCCTCGAAGCTCACGACACGAAGGCCCGCGCGGCCTTCAAAAGCGCTGGCGATCATCTCGCGCCGCTCTTCGAGGGTGAACAGCGAGCGCTTGTTCGGGTTGGCCACCACCGCCACCACGAGCTCGTCGAACAGCGCAAGCGCCCGCTCGATGATATCGACGTGGCCGTTGGTGACCGGATCGAAGCTCCCTGGATATACCGCCCGTCTCACGCGTCGCTCCCTCCCGCTTCCCGGACCTCGATGCTGGCGCCACGCTCACCTGGTTGCTCACACACGTCTTCGGCACCCTCTTCTGGCGCTGCTTCACCGCGGTACATCGACAGCGCCGTCTCTCCATAGCGCTGCCTGCGCACCAGGCGCAGCGACGAACGCGCTTCCGGCATCGAATCCTTGTGGTGATGCTCGGCCACCACCCATCCTTCCGGCGCCACCAGCCCATGCGCGGTCAGAAGGGCAAGGGCGTCAGACGCCAGCCCCGCGCTGTACGGCGGATCGAGGAAGACGAGATCAAACGGCCCGCGCAGCTTCGCCAGCTGCTCGAGGGCGTCGCCCCGCAGCACCACCACGGCGCTGGCCGCACGATACCGTCGACGAAGATCGCTGGCCACGGCGCCGCTCTTCTCGATGAACGTCACGTGGGCGCCTCGCGCGAGCGCTTCGGCGCCGAGCTGACCGGTGCCCGCAAACGCGTCGAGCACGCGCAGCCCGTCCCACCGCTCGATCACGCCGTCGAGAATGGCGAAGAGCGATTCGAGAACCTTGCGCGTGGTGGGTCGCACGCCCTCTCGCGGCTTCGTCACGAGAGCATCGACACGAGCTGCCCGCGAAAGCACCGCAGCACCTCGTCCTTCAGCTGCTGGCACTCGATGGCGGCCAGGAACGAATCGCGCCCGATGAGCTCTCGCGCCGCCAGGCGCGCCCGCTCGAGCACCGCCTTGTCGCGCACGAGATCGGCCACGCGCAGATCGGGAAGACCGGACTGACGGCTGCCGATGAAATCGCCGGGGCCGCGGAACCGCAGGTCTTCCTCCGCGATGCGAAAGCCATCGGTGGTCGACGAGATCACCTGCATGCGCTCGATCCCCTCTTCCGAGGTGGGATCGGCGATGAACACGCAGTACGACTGATGCTGCCCCCGCCCTACCCGACCGCGCAGCTGGTGCAGCTGCGCCAGCCCGAAGCGGTCGGCGTTCTGCACGATCATGACCGTGGCATTGGCAACATCGACCCCCACCTCGACCACCGTGGTCGACACCAGTATGTCGAACGCACGCGAGCGGAAGCGCTCCATGACGAGGTCCTTCTCGTCAGAGCGCATGCGTCCGTGAAGCAGGCCCACGCGCCGGTGCGGAAAGCGCTCCGACACGCGCTGCGCTTCGGCCGTGGCGCTGGCCGCCTCGAGCTTCTCCGACTCCTCGACGAGCGGGCAGACCACATACGCCTGACGCCCCTCCTCGAGCTGCTTCTCGACGAAGTCGTACACCGCGTCGAGCTTCTCGCTCGGACGCCAGAACGAGCGGATGGGGCTGCGCCCCGCGGGCAGCTGATCGATGATCGACGTCTCGAGGTCGCCGTACAGCGTCAGCGACAAGGTGCGCGGAATAGGAGTCGCGGTCATGACGAGCACGTCCGGGTTGTAGCCCTTGTTGCGCAGCGTGCTGCGCTGAACAACGCCGAACTTGTGCTGCTCATCGACCACGGCGAGCCCCAGGTTGTGGAAGCGGACGTCGTCTTGAATGAGGGCATGGGTGCCCACCGCCACGTTGATGCTCCCCTCGGCCAGCCCCTCGAGCGCTTCGCGGCGCGCGGCCGCGCCCAGGCTGCCGGTGAGCAGACGAATGGCGTGCTCGTGTCCGATGAGGTCTTGCACCTTCCGCGCCAGCTGCTCGGCCAATATCTCGGTGGGCGCCATCACCGCCGCCTGAAAGCCGGACGAGATGGCGCACCACGCGGCAAACGCGGCGATCACGGTCTTTCCGCTGCCCACATCGCCCTGCACCAGACGGCTCATGGGCACAGGGCTGAGCAGATCGTCTCGAATCTCGCGCATGACGCGAGCCTGCGCCTCGGTGGGGGGGAACGGCAGGCCCTCGGCAAAGCGATCGACGGCGTCGAGACCGAGCGTGTAGCGACCGCTGCGTGGCAGGCGCTCGCTCTCCCGACGGCGCAGCGCGAGCCCCACCTGCATGACGAAGAGCTCCTCGAAGATGAGCGCTTCCATGGCAGACGCGTGCGATTCTGGCGTGTCCGGGAAGTGCACCTCTCGCAGCGCGGATGATCGGGACGGAAATGCCTGCGCCTTGCGCACGGTGGCGGGCAGGATGTCAGGCACCAGGGGCGTGAAATCGTCGACCGCGACCTTCATGATCTTGCGCATGGCCCGCTGCATGAGGCCTTCGGTGAGGCCGTACATCGGAACGATGCGCCCCACGTGGATGGCGTCATCTTCACCGCCCAGCTCTTCGTAGTCCGGCCCGTTCATGACGAGGGTCTGCGCAGGCCCCTTCTTGGGGCGCTCGACCTTGCCGTTCACCAGGAGCTTCATTCCCTTGGTGAGCGCGCTGCGCAGGTAGGGGCGATTGAAGAACACCATCTGAACGTGTCCGCTGCCATCGGAGATGGTCGCCTTGAAGATGGACATCTTCGGACGGCGGGGCGGCTGGAAGAAGCTCACGCTGGTGACGACACCGGTCAGCGTCACCGTCTCGCCCGGCACGAGCGCGTCGATGCGCTTCATGCGGCGTCGGTCTTCGTGACGACGAGGGAGATGCCACAGCAGGTCTTCGACGGTGCGCAGGTTGAGGCGCTCGAGCTTGTGCGCGAGTCCGGGACCCACGCCGCGAGCCGACGCCACCGTCTTCTGCAGGGCCTTGGGGTGCGAGACCGTGACCGTGGGCTGCTCAGCGCGCACACGAGGACCACCACTCTCGCCGGGCGGGGCACCTTCCACCGCGACGTAGACGATGCGCTCCGGCGGCACCTCGCGGACGCGTGTAGACCTGGGCGCGCTCTCGACCGGCACCTGCGCCTTCTCCACAGGGACTCTGGGCGCCGCGCTGAGCGCGCGCACGCGATCGATGACCGCCACCGCACAGTCGACACGGCTCTGACGCTGCTTCGACGTCAGCGCATCGTAGTCGCCGAAGAGGGCGCGCATCTCGATGAGTGCCTGGCCCACCTCAGCCGTGGGAGAGAGATCGACAGCCTCGGCGGCGTGACGACCGACATAGGCCGCGAGCCCCCCCACCACGGAGGCATTCTTGAAGCCATGGCGACGCTCGAGACCCAGCGGTCTGACCAGCAGCTCGAGGGTCTCTTCAAACGTTCGCGGCACTCGAGGCGCTGCCCCCTCCCCCCGAGGGTTCGCCTGCGTCGGCCTCGATGCTGCGCCGGATGTGGCCGATGACATCTTCAGACACCGCCCTGGCCGCCACCCGTATGGCGTTCTCGATGGCGCGCTCGTTGGAGCGGCCATGCGCCTTCACCACGGGCGCGCGAAGCCCCAGCAGCAGCGCACCGCCATACTCTGAGTGGTCGACCTTCTTCTTCACATCGAGGAAGACGGGCTTCATCAGCCAGGCGCCGATCTTGGCACGAAGAGTGGCACGTACGCCGCTCTTGATGGTGGACATGATCATCTCTGCGACCGTCTCGCCGGTCTTGAGAATCATGTTGCCACTGAAGCCGTCGGTGACCACCACGTCGCAGACCCCGCGCATCATCTGCGTGGGCTCGATGTTGCCGACGAAGCGAAGACCGGAAGCCTCGAGCAGACCGTAGGCAGCGTTCACAAGCGTCCCCCCCTTGCCGACCTCGCCGCCGATGTTGAGCAGGCCGACACGTGGCGAAGAGCGACCGGTGACACGCTGCATGTACACCGCCCCCATATGTGCGAACTGGAGAAGATACTCGGGCTTCGTCTCCGCGTTGGCCCCGCAGTCGAGCACAAGGACATGATCGACGTGGGCGTCGTAGGTCGGCCACTTCACCGCGATGGCCGGGCGGCGGATGCCCTTCAGACGGCCCATGGTGAGCAGCGAGCCGGCCATGAGCGCGCCCGTGTTGCCCGCCGAGACAAGCGCCTGGGCCTGACCCTCCTTGACCAGACGCGCCGCAACAACCATGGAGGCGTCTTTCTTCTTCTCGAGGGCGGTGCTGGGGGTCTCGTCCATGCCGATGACCTCGGATGCGTGGGCGATGCGAAGCCCGGGGGCCTCGAGCAGCGCGCCGAACCTTCCCCGCAGCTTCGCCTCATCACCGACCAGGACGATCTGGCACGCGTCGGACAGAGCCGCTCGCGCCCCCTTCACAACGGCCTCGGGCGCCTCGTCACCGCCCATGGCGTCGACAGCGATCACAGCGGGGCGGGGGGCTGTCGACGACGTCGTTGGAGCGCTGCTCATGGGGCTTCGTCTCTCTTCATCGTCGTGTACCAGGCAGGTCTGATGTCGTGTTTCTCACGGGCGCATCGCCGTGTTGCACGAATGCCGTCGGATGACTGCCTCTTCGGCTTCAGAGCAGGTCTTTCCTGCCCTTCATGGAAGGAGATTCAACATTGCTGACCCGCACCTCGCCACGCGGGGCGCGCGCCACGATGTCGCCCGCGAAGCCCTCGACACAGACGTCACCGTCGAGGCAGTGCGCGTCGAGATGCCCGCTCGAGTCACTGACGCGAATGGTGCCGTGGTCGAGCGTGAGCTGCAGACGCCCGCAGACGTCGCGAACATCGACCCCGCCCGAGGTCACCCGCGCCTGCACGAAACCGCCGCATGCGCGCACGTCGAGCGCCTCGCCCACCGTGCAGATCACGTCGCACCCCAGATCTCGCACCTCGACCCGGCGTCCGCTGACGGTGACCGCGTCGACATCGCCGATCCACGCACCCAGCGAAGCCTGGGTCTGACGCCCGTCGACCCCGACCACGTCAACCCCATCGATATCACTGTGAACGCGGATGGCCTCGAGGAGCGCGCGCGCCTGCGCCTCGGTGGGCGCCGAAGCCGTGCGCTCGACACGCGCGCGCGGCGCTCCTGTGGTTCGCCCGAGCATGACCTCGCCTGCAGGGTTCGACAGCGCGATGACGGCGGCGTGCGAGAGCGCGATCTCGACGCTGTCGCTCACCCGCGCCATCTCTCGACCGCCCCCCTCATCGACGATGCTGCCTCATCGCACTCAGGGCTGCGCCTTCGACGAGAGCCAGTCAACGACGAGGCGCACCCCATACCCCGTCGCACCCGCGGAACGATACGGCTTCTTGCCGCCGTTGGCCATGCCCGCGATGTCGAGATGGCCCCACTTGCACGAATCGGGAACGAACATCTTGAGGAAGGACGCGCCTGCAATCGTTCCCGCTACGCTCATGCCCCCCGCGCGCTCGCCGATGTTCTTCACGTCGGCGACGTCGCTCTTCACCTTCTCGTCGTACTCCGGCCACAGCGGAAGCTCCCACACCCGCTCACCCGTGCGCTCGCCACTGGCGCGCAGGGCGTCAATGATGTCCGGATCATTGCCGAGCACCGCCGCGCACACGTCTCCGAGCGCAACGACGCACGCGCCGGTGAGTGTTGCCAGGTCGACCATCTCGACGGGTCGGAAGCTGCCCGCGTGGTAGAGCGCATCGGCCAGGACCACGCGTCCCTCGGCGTCGGTGTTGAGCACCTCGATGGTCTTGCCGCTGCCCGCACGGACGATGTCACCCGGACGGTAGGCCGTGGGGCCGGGCAGGTTCTCGGCCAGACCCAGCACACCGAGCACATTGACCGCGAGACCGAGATCAGACACGGCCTTCATCACCCCGAGCACGGCGCAGGCGCCGCACTTGTCGAACTTCATGTCTTCCATCGAGCCCGCGGGCTTGATCGAGAGCCCCCCGCTATCGAAGGTGACGCCCTTGCCCACCACCGCGTAGAGGGGCGCATCCGCACCGGCTCCCTTGTAGTGCAGGGTGACGATGCGCGGCGGGTTCGCACTCCCCTGCCCCACCGCGAGGATGGCGTTCATGCCCATCTCCGCGAGGATGCGCTCGTCGAGAACCCCGACCTCCAGGCGGTCGCCTGCCAGGCCCTCGGCAATGCTGGCCACATGCGCGGGCGTAGCAATCTGGGGAGGCTCGTTGGCCACGTCACGACAGAAGTTCACCGCGCCCGCGATGAGCGCGCCCCGCTTCACGGCGTCACGTGCGGAGTCCGGCGCCTGGATGACCACGTCGGCCACGGCCTTGGGCGCATCGTCGCCCACCGACTTGTACTTCGTGAACTGATGCGCGCCCACCATCACGGCCTCGGTGACGCGCTGCGCAAGCAACGCCACGTCATCGCTCTCCGGCAGCAGCAGGCCCACGCGCCGACAGCCCGCATCACGCAGGGCGTTCACACCCACCGCGAACGCGCGGCCGATGCGATCGGCGGTGGCGCGCGCGCGCTTGCCCAGGCCCACCGCAATGAGACGACGTACCGCGGCGCCTTCGCCGTAGGGACGGATCCAGAGCGTGCTGGAGGCCTTCCCCTCGAACTCCTTGCTCTCGAAGGCCGCTGACATCACCCCGCCGAAACGCGCGTCGATCGACGCCCCGGGCCCGGCGAACTCGCCCTCGTGAAAAGGAACGACCCACCCGTCGAGGGCTTCGGCTTCCAGCGACGCTGTGACGATGAACTTCATGAACGACTTCCTCCAGAAGGGTTTCGGCGTGTCTCTGGCGCGACGCGCCCCACGCGGCGGGCGGGATATTCTCGCGGCCGGCTCAGGAATCCTGGAGCCGTCGCTGGGGGTGGCACGGGTCGGCGATGACCCGGTTCTCGGCGTCACGGGCCAGCTTGTGATCGCCGGGCGCGACGGTATAGCGCAAGGCCTCGACAGGCTCACCGCCGACGATGTGGCGCTCGAAGATCGTGTTGGCCTTGGCGACGTCGAGGTCATGATACCAGACCCCTTCGGGGTACACCACCATGAGCGGACCGTGGCCGCACTGGTTGAGGCAGCCGCTCTTGTTGATGCGAACCCGCCCCTTCAGCGAAGGGGTCTCGGCCACACGTCGCTTCAGCGCCTTGTGCACGCCCTCTGCGTCGCCATCGAGGGGACACGCCGATCCGCTGGTACATACGAAGACATGCTTCTCATAGATCTGCAAGGGCTCGACCTCCATGGCGTCTGACTGGGTGACGCGTCGCGGCGCACACTTCGCACGCGGGGCGCGGTCTCCTGTGCGCCGTTCGGTCGTGAAGGGTCAGTCGTGCAGCGTCACGTCGTAGACGTCTTCGCGGTAGGGGGTGAATCCGCGTTTCAGGTAGTTGGGCATGGCCGCCGCGTCGTCGAGGGTGCAGGTGTTCACGAACACCCGCGTCGCCCCCATGGCGAAGGCGCGTCGCGACGCGCACACCAGCAGGTGGACGCCGAGGCCTCTCCCCAGGTGGCCGGGAAGCAAGCCGAAATAGGCGAGCTGCACGGCGTCGCCCTCGCGCGTCAGCTCGAACCAGCCCGCGGGGCCTCCACGCTCGTGCAGCATCCAGATCTCGAGGCCCGACTGCGACAGATGCGCAGTGAGGCGCGCGTCGTCCCACTGGCCGCGATCGACCCAGTGATAGTCTCGACCGGTCTCGCCGTAGAGAAACCGGTACAGCGACGGCGTGCAGCGCTCGACGCGCTCCAGACGCAGATGCGGCGCGTCGTCGAGAGGCGACGACGCCACCCGCGACGCGTCGGTGAGCTCGAGCCAGGTGCGACGCACCGCCACCGTGCGCCCCCCCCGCGAACCCAGAACCAGAAGGCGCCCCTTCTCCAGGGCGATGCGCACCGGCCGCTCGCGCACCACATTGGAGAGCCCGCGGCTGCTGCCCCATTCGAGGGTGGCGTTCTGCAGCGGCCAGGCGACGCCGGACAGGCAGACCCCTGTCACCTGGGGGGTGACGGCCAGCGCGGTCAGGAGGTGGCCCTCGGGCCAGTCGAGCTCGGCTGAACCCTCGACGAGAAGCGCCTCTCCCCTCGCCGAGAGCAGGCGCACCGGGATGGCGCGCGCGGTTCCCATGTGCAGCAGACCGACATTGACCAGCATGTGATCGACGCGTCCGCCAAAGGCCCCCAGAACGACGATCTCGACCGGCTGCACGGCGAATGCGGCCTCGAGAGCCAGCTCGAGATCGCTGGCGTCCTTGTCTTGAGGGTGCTGCCAGCGCAACGTCTCCGCGGGCAGGCGAGCGGCTTCTTCTGGAGCGAGGGAATCCACGTCGCCCACGAGCAGATGGGGCACGATGTCACAGTCACGTGCCAGGCGCGATCCCCCGTTGGCGGCGATGACGAGATCGCTGTCGGTGATGGCGCCGCGCACGAATGCCGCGGGTTCAGGATCACCTCCAGCGAGAACCACGACGCGTCGGCCCTCGCTCATCGGTGGGGGCCAGCCTGCGGGGAACGAGACGCTCATGCGACGTGCGCCCCCCTGCCCTGCCCCATTCGTCTCGCGAGAACCGCCATCACCGCGAGGTCGACCCCGAGCGTGGGGAGCATGTAGGTGGCGTTGTAGATAAGGGAGAAGCGCCACGCCGTCAGGCCCTGCAGGCCCTGGGCCCAGAAGAGCACGCCGCTCCAGACGTGGACCGCGTACTTGCCAGCGATGGCCGTGACAACCCCTGCGAGCGCCCAGACCCGTCCTGGCCGCCGGAAGAGGGGCAGCCCGGCCAGGCCCAGACAGGCCCCGGATACAGGATAGTCGAGCAGCAGCGAGAGCGGGTGCACGGTCACGGGCTGCTGCGGGTAGTGGAGCAGCCCGGCAAGCGCTCCTGCCAGGCAGGCCGGACGCCAGCCCATGGCCAGGGCGAGGGCCAGAACGGGCACGTCGGCAAGCGACACGCGCCCCCCCTGGGGAGCGGTCCACCCCACCATGCCGCAGACGAACGAGAGTGCCGCGCACACCCCCACGAACGCAACGGCTCTCACCCCATCGCGCCGCGTGGGCGCGTTGAAGGACGCGGGAGCAGGGTTGCGCACGGGTTCGACCGCCATCAGAAACCGCGACGGCTGTCGAGCATGATGGTCACGGGTCCCTGGTTGACGATGTGCACTGTCATGTCGGCCTGGAAGATCCCCTCTGCCACGGTGAGACCCTCCCCGCGAAGGCGCTCGCAGAAGGCCACGTAGAGCCTCCGCGCCTCTTCCGGGGCCGCCGCCGAGGCAAACGAGGGTCGACGTCCCTTGCGACAATCGCCATAGAGCGTGAACTGCGAGACCACGAGCACCTCGCCGCCGATCTCACGAACCGACAGGTTCATCTTCCCCTCGGGGTCAGTGAAGACCCGCAGGTTGGCCACCTTGTCGGCGAGATAGCGCACGTCTTCGTCGCTGTCGCCTTCACCAACGCCGAGCAGCACCATTGCGCCGCGCCCGATGCGCCCCACGACAGCACCGTCGACCGTCACCGAAGATTCGAGAACCCGCTGGAAGACGGCGCGCATGTCAGTGGGTCGTCGAGCGATCGACCGACAGCACGCCCTTCAGCCTGCCCAGTCGCTTCATGAGGTCTTCGAGCTGCTGACGATGCACGATGTCGACGCTCAGCTTCACGGTTGCGCGATCCTTGCGGGCCTGCGCGCGACACGAGCGGGTGGGGATCTTCGCCTCGTTGAGCAGCCCCATGATGTCGATGACGAGGCCATCGCGGTTCATGGCGGAGATGTCGAGATCGGCCGCGTAGGTGGGCTGACCGTCGGCCTTCTCCCACTTCACCTCGATGCGCCGCTCCGGGGACTCGACGATCTGGGCCTCGAAGTTGCGACAGCTCACGCGATGCACGATGACCCCGCGCCCCTGGCTGACGAAGCCTCCGATGTCGTCACCCAGGACCGGGCTGCAGCAGCGCGACAGCTTCACCAGCAGGTTCTGCATGCCAGTCACGCTCACGGCCTGCTTCGTCTTTCGCTTGGAGACCGTCGACGTGACCTTCGGCTTGGGCTGAGGGAATCGATCCGGAGCCGCTTCCTTCAGCTTCAGAACCAGCTGGGGAGCCCCTACCTCCGAGTAGCCCACGGCGGCCAGGAGGTCATCGACTGTCATGAAGTTCATGGTGGTGGCAAGCTTGCCGAGGAGGTCGTGATCGCCCGCCACGTTGTCGGCGGCGCGCTGGCGCTTGAGCTCACGCGCGAGCAGGTCCTTGCCGCGGATGATGTTCTCGTCGCGCCGCTCCTTCTTGTACCACGCGCGGATCTTGTTGCGCGCGTGGCTGCTCTGGCACACCCGGAGCCAGTCGAGGGAGGGCGTGCCGTTCTTCGAGGTGATGACGTCGACGATGTCTGCGTTCTGGAGCCGGTAGTCGAGCGCCACCATCTTGGCGTTCACCTTGGCGCCCACGCACCGGTGCCCAACGTCGGTGTGCACGCGATAGGCGAAGTCGAGCGGGGTCGATCCGGCGGGAAGATCGATGACGTCTCCGCGTGGCGTGAACACAAACACCTCGCTGGCGAGGATGTCGAGCTTGAGGTGCTCGGCGTACTCACGCGCGTCCTTCGACTCATCCTGCCAGTCGAGGAGAAGCTTGATCCAGGGGTAGATGTCCTGGGCAAGACTCGTCTGCCCGCCCTTCCCCTGCTTGTAGGCCCAGTGGGCCGAGATGCCGTACTCGTTGATCCGCTGCATCTCCTGGGTGCGTATCTGGATCTCGAGCGGCTGGTTCTTCGGCCCGTAGACCGTGGTGTGAAGCGACTGGTAGCGATTCGACTTGGGCACCGCCACGTAGTCCTTGATGCGATCCTTCAGCGGAGGCCAGAGGGCGTGAACCGCACCGAGAGCGGTGTAGCACTCCTCCTGGGTGTCGACGATGATGCGAAACGCAATGAGGTCCCAGACCTCGTCGAGCTCTTTGCTGCTGCCCCGCATCTTGCGCCAGACGCTGTAGAGATGCTTCGTTCGCCAGCCGATGCGGGCGTGTATGCCGAGCTCTTTGAGCTTGCGCTCGAGCGCGTCGATGACCTCCGGGATGATGAGCTCGCGCTCTGCCCGCACCTTGTCGACCTGCGCGCTGAGGCGTTCGTACTCTTCCGGATGCAGGTAGCGGAACGAGAGATCCTCGAGCTCCGGATACAGGCGCCCCAAGCCGAGGCGCTGTGCAAGCGGAGCAAAGATCTCGAGGGTCTCGGTGGCCCGCGCGCGCTGTCGGGCAGGGCTGACCGCGCCGATGGTGCGCAGGTTGTGCAGCCGATCGGCGAGCTTGATCATGATGACGCGCACATCCTTGGCCACGGCCAGGAAGATGCGACGCAGGTTCTCGACCTGGGCGTCGGTTCGGGCGCGCTCGCGCGAAACCGACTCCGGCAGCGGTGCGTCGGGCGCGGCCCGATCGTCCTTGCCGCCGCGCTCGCTGATGGCGCTGAGCTTCGTGACCCCATCGACGAGATTGGCGATCTCCGGACCAAAGCGATCGGCCAGCTGCTGGCGAGTGGTGCCCGTGTCCTCGATGACGTCGTGCAGAAGGGCCGCCGCAAGCGTGGGCACATCCATGCGGAAGGCGGTGAGAATCGTCGCCACCTCGACCGGATGGAAGATGTAGGGCTCACCGCTCGCCCTGGTCTGGCCGGCGTGGGCTGTGCGAGCCGTGTCGAACGCCGCGCGGAGGAGATCGAGGTCTGCCGCGGGGTTGTGCTCTTTCGCGCGCGCGCAGAGCTCGGAGTAGCGCGCCTCGAGCGCGGTCTCCTGGGGGACGGGGGAAGGTTGGGGAGCGGTGGGAAGGGCGTTGATCTCGTTCATGGAGGTGCGCGACGCTGGCGGATGCCCGTGCCTTCTTGTTGCTGACGCCCTGCTTGCGCTCGATGCCGAACGAAGGCGCGGAGCGAATTATAGCACAGCGCAGCACCAGGCCGCAATTCACCGCAGGACGCGGACACCGTCGCAACAAACCTGTCCCGACATGGCACGAATCTCCGTCCTCGCCGGCCGTGGCCTCACCCTGCGCTGTCCCCACTGCGGCGCCTCCTTCATGAACGGGATCCGCATCCTCCCGTCGTGCCGCCAGTGCGGACTGCGACTCGACCGTGGCGAGGAGGGTCACTTCCTGGGCTCGATGACGGTGAACATGGTGACGTCAGAGGTCGTGGTGCTGGCCTTCATCGTCTGGTCGGTGCTCCGCTCGCTTCCGGAGATGCCCCCACGAAGCCACTTCGTGGCCGCGATGACAGCGGCCGTACTCCTGCCGATCTTGCTCTACCCCATCTCAAAGACCGTGTGGCTCGCCTTCGATCTCGTGTTCCGCCCGCAACGCCCCTCAGACTTCGAGAAGAGGCCGTAGGCCCCGCTCCCCGCTGCCCTGCCGTCTCACGGGAACACGGTGGAGGAGATGCCGGGCAGCCTGCGAAGGTTGCGCCGATGAACCCGGACCCTGAGAACCACGACAGCCCACGCGGACC
>RGZZ01000015.1 GCA_010028905.1 Pseudomonadota bacterium
CGGGCCGCGGGAGGCGAGAGCGGCCCAGGCGGTGACCCGAGGGAGATCGCCTGGAGCGGGGGGCCAGGGTCGCGGGGACGCCTGCCGCGCGGGGTCGGCCGCCTCGCGCGCCACGGCGGCGGGACGCGTGGGAGCGGCCGCGCGCGGGCCCTCGACAGCGAAGGTGTCGTGGGTGGCGGCGGAGGCAGAGGCCGCGATGGGGGCTTTCTGCGGGGTGAGCGGTTCGAGCGGCTCGAACGGGCCGCCGCCCAGCGAGATGGAGTTCATGTCGGGGATATTTCGCCGTGCGGGTCGCTTTCGCTCTTGTGCGACGCGCAGGCGTGAAGCACACCCTCCGGACGTGCCGCAACGTGCCTCTCTCGCGACACGCGCAGGGGTTCGAGACCTTCGTCTCTGCAACGAGAATCGCTGCTGCTGTGGGCATTCCTGACCGGATCGCAACACGCCGGCAATATGTGCGGGGCGCAGGCATCGTAAGATGACGGTGAGAAAGAGTGTACTGCTGATGATGAAGCCTACCGCTGACACCCCCCCACTTCCGCGCCTGCTGCCCCCCGCGCAGGGCGCGCGGCCCGCGGTCTCCTCCGCGCTGCCTGCTTCCCAGACGTCTCCGTCTGACGCCGTTTCCATCGGCGCGCCGCTCCCTGCCCAGTCGCCTTCCGCTACGCTGCCCGCGGTCGCGGCCACGAAGGCCTTCACACCGCCGGATGTGCCGGCCATCCTGGCCAACGGCAAGCGGTTCGAGGACATCAACTACTGCATCACCCAGACCTATGCCGACATGGCGCCGGTGCTCCAGCAGATCATCGATCCCAGCGGCCGCAACGAGGGGCCACCGAACTGGTACGCCCTGGCGGTCTACGCCTCGCGAAGCGCGGGCCAGGGCATGTGCGTGGCCCACGCGCTGTCCGGCGCGCTCGACACCAGCGCCAACACGATGGTGGCCGTGCTGCGCTTCGCGTTCGGTCAGGTGCCCGGCCCCGCTGCCCTCGCCGCGGCAAGCGTTGCCGCAAAGGCGCCGCTCGGCCAGACCGACGCGCGGGCCATCGCGGCCCTCGCGCGAGGTTCGAGCCGTGGCCTTCAAGAGCTGGCCAAAGGGGTGGGTCCCGTCGATCCGCGGGTTGCGGTGAGCACCTCCAAGCGCCTCGGCCGTCTGTTGCGGCAGGCGCCCGGACGCACGTTGCGCGACAAGACCGAAGCCGTGGTGAACACCATGCTGACCATGCTCGAAGAAGGCAACCGCGCCATCTTCGCTGACATGGGCGCGGCTGGGGCCGCCTACCTGAAGTTCCGCGCCCAGCGCGGCGGCAGCGTCACGCCCGATGAGGTCGTCGCGCAGTTCTCGGCCGACGGTTCACGTGACCCGGACAAGAGCCGCCTCGTCTACGATCGCGCGCTGGCCCAGGCCAGCGGCACGGCTGCGCTGCCGGGCGACTTCAGCGTCGAGTTCCCCGAGCTGGCCTCTGACTCGCGCCCCATGTTCCCCGCGGCCTTCGCCCTCTATGAGCAGGCGGGCCGCACGGCCGACACGCGGGTGCGCGATCGTCTCGTGATGTACGCCAACAACCTGCTGGCGTGGCGCGAGCAGCACGATGTCATCCAGCCGTGCTTCGATCCCCCCCAGGTTCGCCCGGGCGAGGTGCGCCGGATGGACATCTGGAAGCTGATGACCCCCATCGTCGACATCAAGTCACGTGATGGTGCGTGGCGCTACGCCGACTACATGAAGACCCGCGACGACGACGGCGACTTCTCGCACCTGCTCACCCCGGAGGTCTTGAAGAAGAACTGGGGCACGTTCGGCGATCGCTGGCCGGCCATCTTGAACGCCTTCGATGTGATGTACGCCAAGGGCGGCGTGGTGTGGCCCATGCCCGACGCCAATCCGCTCGTGCCCCTCGACGCGCCGCAGCACTGAGCGCGCCGCGAAGCCTGGGTCTCAGCGCGCCGCGGGTGTGGAGGAGGCATGTTTGCTGGCAAGCATCGTTTCCACCTTGACTCGCTTTGTTCTCGCCAGCTCGAAGCCTGGGCTGCGTTTAGCCGCACCGTCAAAGCTCTTCCAGGCCTGTTTGAGCATCTCAGGGTTGTCGCTGTGAGTCATCTTCTCGAGTCCCTCGTTGTAGAGGGTCAGTGCTTCGAGGTCGGCGTCGGTGGGGGAGGTCGATTTATCAGCGTCGTCAGCGCGAACCGTCGCTTTTTTGCCCCCCGGGGCCGCCAACGTTTCGGAGAGGCGGGACGCCGACTGGGGGGGTGGGGAGATCGCGTGCGCACCACCACCACCTTGTGATTCAGTCTTCTGCGGAGCGCTCTGCGCAAGCAGTGGCATGGGATGGCCGCTCTGGTGAGACGAAGCGATGTGGAAGTCGCTCGCCAGGGCGCCGGCCAACCAGTCGGTTACCTTTTGCAGCCCTTGCAGCAACGCTCTCGGCTTGATGGAGCTCTCGATGCTGAAGGTCTCGATCTGGGTCTGCGTGTCGAAGTCGTAGAGACTACCCGTCAGCGTGAGTGTGCCGTTTTCGGATCCCGGACCGTAGGTGACCTGGAGCAACAGGCGTGCCCCCGCGGCGCGTACCACGTCTCGCAGGCCCACGGGGTCGTCTGGCGATACCGTCGAGAAGCGCTGACGACGGGTCAGCTCTACATCTTCTCGGGGAATTGTCGAGAGCCATTGCTTCTCGTTACGGAGCGCTTCCATCACCAGATCTGGACCGGCCACGCGCAGCCAGTCGACCGAGCGGTTGGTCGACGCGCCCGCTGTCGGACGAAAGTCGCTCACGAAGACCTTCAGTGGGAGGGCTGCCGCCGGTGTTGCAGCAGCCGTTGCGGCGGACGTCGCCGGCGGCGCCGGGATCTCGGCGCGGCGCGTCTCTCTCGAGAGAAGCCGTGGGCCTGCGAGCAAGACCACGCCAAGCGCGCAGGCGACGAAGATCGCGGTCCCCTGCTTGAGGGTGGGCGAATGTTGCGCCGGCGCATCGTCTTTCTCTCGCGGTAGAGCCGCTGTCGATGGGCGCGGGAGGCGGGCAGCCTTCGCCCCGGGCTGGGCCACCGTGGCGGTCAGATCGGGCGGTGCGGGGGTTCCGGTCTGTAACGCCGATGTCGGGGCGCTGCCTGACGGGCGAGCGGCGCGTTCGGTCTGGGTCTGGACGGCGTCGATGGCGTCGATGAGGGCGCCTGCGTCGCGGAAGCGGTCGTCCGGATCCGGGGCCATCATCTTGCGCAGCAGCGCGCTGGCCTCTTCGGGGAGATCGGGCCGTTCGAGCGTGATTGGGGGAACATCACTCTCAAGAACCTGTTGCATGAGCGTGGCCAGCGATTCGGCGTCAAAGGCCGGTCGCCCCGTCAGCATCTCGTAGAGGCAGACGCCGAGTGAGAAGATGTCGGCCCTACCGTCGAGGGGCTTGTTGAGCCACTGCTCTGGCGCGCTGTAGCGCGGGGTGCCCACGTAGTCGCTCGACATGGTGAGGCTGCGGGTGGCGTTCAGATCGCGGCAGAGCCCGAAATCGGCCACCTTCACGTGCCCTTGCGCGTCGAGCAGGAGGTTGTCGGGCTTGATGTCACGGTGCACGATGCCCGCCGCGCTCGCCGCCTGCAGCGCGGAGGCGGTTTCTCGGGTGATGCGCAGCGCCTCCGCCAGCGATAGACGCCCCTCGCGGGTCAGGCGCGCACCCAGCGATTCTCCTGTGACGAGGGGCATCACGACGTAGAGCTGGTCGCCTTCACGACCGGCGGCGTGCACGCCGAGGATGTGGGGGTGGTCGATATGGCCCATGGCGCGGGCTTCGCGCAGCAGACGCTCAGCATAGGTGGGATCGCCGCTGGTCGAGGGGAGAACCTTGATGGCCACCGACCGATCGAGGGTGGGGTCATGGGCGCGGTAGACCACCCCCATGGCGCCGCGACCAATCTCATCGGTCACCGCGTACGGCCCGAATCTGCGTTTACTGAGGCCGCCTCTCTCAGGAACCGCTGACGGTGGACCTTCGCTCATCGGTCTTCCCCCTGCCTGTATCGCCCCGATATGCTCGCTCTGACGCACGTACACGATTCGAGGTTTCGCAACGGCAGTCCTTGGACAATTGCCCGAGACGCGGTAGAATGCAGGGGAACCTCTCTCGGGAGATCGTCGTCTCTCGTTGAGACAGCCCCCCCACCTGCTTTTGAGGAGGCCCCCCAGATGAAGAAGATCTTCACCGCCACCGCCCTCACCACGCTGCTTGCTGGCGCCGGTGTTGCGGCCATCGAGTCGCAGAAGCCGTCCCAGGGCCCCAGCCCCAGCTGCGATACCGTGTGCAAAGTTCCCCACAAGGCAACCGAGAAGCGCGACTTCCCGGTCACCAAGACCGACGCCGAGTGGCGCACGCAGCTCACCTCCGAGCAGTACTACGTGCTGCGCGAGAAGGGCACCGAGCGGCCCTTCACCGGCAAGTACTGGAACGAGCACAGCACTGGCACCTATGTGTGCGCGGGCTGCGGCGAGAAGCTCTTCGACGCCAAGGCCAAGTTCGACTCCGGCACCGGCTGGCCCAGCTTCTGGCAGCCGGTTGACGCGAAGGCCGTGCACACCGAGACCGACACCGCCTACGGCATGGTGCGCACCGAGGTCATGTGCGGGCGCTGCGGCGGACATCTGGGGCACGTCTTCGATGATGGCCCGAAGCCCACAGGTCTGCGGTACTGCATCAACTCGGTGTCCATCGATCTGGTGAAGAAGTAGCGCGTCGCTGCAAGCCCTTCAGGCCTTGATCTCCATCACCAGTATCGCCACGTCGTCGCCCAGGTCGTCGCTGGCCACCCAGTCACGCACGCGCTGCGCCACGGTTCGTGCCACCTCTGCAGGCGCCAGGCGGCGCGACGCGAGCAGCACCTCCTCGAGGCGGTTCGTGGTGAAGATCTCGCCTTCCGGGTTGCGCGCCTCGTTCACCCCGTCGGTGAAGACCACCAGTCGATCACCTTTGTTCAGGGAGACGCGCTTCTCTTCCCACTCGGTCTCGTCGAAGATGCCCACGGGCAGCCCTTCGGTCTTGAGGTGCTCGATGGGGCGCCCCTCCTCGGCGGGCACGAGCAGGGCCGCCTGATGTCCGCCGGACGAGAACACCAGCTCACGAGACTCTTCATCGTAGATGGCGTAGAACATGGTGACGAACCACGCGTCGTCGCTCTTCCACAGCGAGTACAGGCGCTCGTTGAGGCGCTTCAAGATGTCGGCCGGCGAGAAGCTCTGCTTGCCCCACTCGTAGAAGAAGCCCATCACGATGGCCATCACCATCGACGCGGGGATGCCCTTGCCCATGATGTCACCCAGGGAGAGCACCACGTACTTCTCCTTGAACGGGCGGAACCAGTAGAAATCGCCCCCGATCTCATGGGTCTGGTGGATGAGGGCATCGACGCGCACGGCGGGGGATTCGAATCGAGGGGTCATCAGCGCGCGCTGCAATGTGCGGGCCAAGGCTACGTCTTTCTGGATCAGGCTCTGGTAGCGGCGGGTCTCCCGGAACTTCGTGAGGGTCACCACCGTGAACAGTCCGAGCGCCATCCACTTCACCAGCAGCAGGGCATTGAGCAGCACGAAGGCCGGCAGCGCGTTGGGACGGACGTAGCTCAGGTCGTTGAGGATGAGGCAGATGGGAATGAGCACCAGGGCGCGGGCGAAGAAGAAGAAGCAAGCGTAGATGATCGCAAAGACATACAGGTCGATGCTGATGCCAAACGGGCTCTTGTAGTGCACGAAGGTGGCCAGCGCGAGCAATGCCACAAGGCCCACCAGCACCCAGGGGATCGCCCGAGGAGGAGGGCCGTACGAGACGAGTCGCTCGACGCGCTTGTCGAGCCGTCGCAGGGCCGTGACGATGCGGGACAGGGCGGTTCTCCTCGGCGAGGTTCGAATCGGGGTGCAGCCGCAGCGAATGGGTGTTCGAGCCGGTTCGACGCTCTACCTTCCACACAGTCCGTGATGGGGAGGGAGGCGACAGAGGGGCGTCGAACCACGGCGCGCCCATGCCCCCGAGCCCTCTCTCGAATCGTCTCAGCGCGACCTCACCGGTCGACCGGGCACGCATCGATCGAAGCCTTCTGAGACAGATGAATCCCCGAGAACACGCCGCGGGCGCCAGATAAGGAGTCACCCATGTCAAGCACCGTCGTTCACGCTGCCCGCTCAGGCATCGCTGCCCTACTCATCGGTTCGGCTCTGTTCACGGCCGGCTGCCCGAACAAAGCCGGAGAATCCACCCCCCCCGCTGCCGCGCCGAGCGGCAACGTCGTGGCCACCGTGAACGGGGAGAACATCGAGCAGAAGGAGCTCGATGTCGAGCTCAACCGTCTTCACGGGCCCGAAGTGCTGCAGGGGCTCGTCGACGATCGCCTCATCACCCAGGCCGCGCGAAAGGACAAGATCACGATCGACGACAAGGAGGTCCAGACCCAGCTCAATGAGCTGAAGAAGACCCCGCAGTACCAGGCCATGCTCAAGAGCAAGAACATGACCGATGCTGATGTGGAGCGGTACATCCACCGCCTCAACGAGCTCAAGAAGCTCATCCTGCTCGAGATCCCGGAGCAGGAGAAGATGAAGATGTACGATCAGTACAAGGAGCAGCTCGAGCAGGCGCGCATCTATGACATCCTCGTCGACAAGAAGGAAGACGCGGAGAAGATCGTGGGCCAGCTGAAGGCCGGCGGTGACTTCGAGCAGATCGCTCGTGACAACTCGAAAGACGAGAGCAGCAAGGGGCGCGGCGGCGACCTCGGCTGGGTGCCTCACAGCGCTCCGCTCGATCCGGCCTTCGCCAAGATCGCCTTCACGATACCCGTGAACCAGATCGGTGGCCCCGTCCAGACCAAGGGCGGCTGGGCCATCTTGAAGGTCACGAGCCGAAAGCGAACCTACGACGAGCTGAAGGGTGACATCGAAGATCGTCTCGTGTCGATGCGCCAGGGCGAGTACGTGCAGCGCCTGCGCGTGAAGGCCGATGTGAAGTCGAAGTTCGATGCCCTCCGAGCGGGTTCAGCCCCTGGCGCGATGGCCCCCGCTGCGTCGGCCAGCAGCGCCCCGTCAGGAGCGCCCGGCAGGTGAGCGAGGCATCGGCCGCGTCCGCCAGCGGAGGTCATCCCCCGCCCCGAGGCGAGACCCCGTTTGATCGGCTTGTCGACCTCATGACCACTCTGCGGGCGAGCTGCCCGTGGGATCGCAAGCAGACGCACGCCAGCCTGACCCCGTACCTCATCGAGGAGGCCTACGAGGTTCTCGAGTGCATCGAGGGCGCCACCGCGTCACCTGACTTCGATCGGCGCCTTCGTGAAGAGCTGGGCGATCTGCTGCTGCAGGTGGTCTTCCATGCCGAGCTGGCGCGGGAGGGCGGCCGTTTCACCATCGATGACGTGGCCCAGGGCATCGTCGACAAGATGGTGCGTCGCCACCCGCACGTCTATGGCGACGCCTCGGCCGATTCTCCCGAGGCGGTGCGCCGCAACTGGGAAGAGATCAAGGCACGGGAGAAGGGGGCTGCGCGCGAGAAGCCGGTCTCGCTGATGGACGGCATCCCCCGCCATCTGCCCGCGCTTCTGGCTGCTGAGCGCGTGGCGGGGCGCGCCGCCGACGTGGGCTTCAAGTGGGAAGACCCGCGTTCCGCGCTGGCCAAGATCGCCGAAGGCGACCACGCCCACGCGCGTGACGAGATGGGCGACGTGCTCTTCGCCTGCGCCAACCTCTGTCGCGTCATGGGCGTGGTGTCAGAAGATGCGCTTCGACAGACCACCCGCAAGTTCGTGACCCGCTTCTCGCACATCGAGGCCACGGCGGCGGCGCGTGGCCACGCCGTGTCGCACTTCGACCTCGCCGAGATGGAGAGCCTGTGGGAGGAATCGAAGAACCTCCCGCCTAACCCCGGCGAGCCCTGAGACCAGGCGGCGATTCGCCCCGAGGCGCCGACGTTCTGCGCGTGCCGTCGGGCCACGGCAGGCCACGGTGTCGCCTTCGTGCTCTCGCACAGCGCAGGCGCGGGTCCAGGAGACGCGAGTTCCGAGGAGTCAGTTCATGTACGAGATCGTCGATATCAAGGGGCGACAGGTGCTCGATTCACGCGGCTTTCCCACCGTGGAGGTCGACGTGCATCTCAGTGGAGGGGCTCGCGGCCGCGCGGCGGTTCCGAGCGGCGCCTCGACAGGGGCTCACGAAGCCCTCGAGATGCGCGACGGTGACAAGGCGCGGTATGGGGGCAAGGGGGTGGAGAAGGCCGTTCGCAACGTGAACGAGCTTATCACGCCCACGCTCCTGGGGTTCGACGCACGCAACCAGATGCTCGTCGATCGGGCCATGCTCGATCTCGATGGCACCGAGAACAAGAGCAAGCTGGGCGCCAACGCCATCCTGGGCGTGTCGCTCGCCACGGCGCGGGCGGCGGCCAGCGCGCTCGAGCTCGATCTGTATCGCTACATCGGCGGCGTGTTCGGGCACTGGCTCCCGGTTCCCATGATGAATGTGGTGAACGGGGGCGCGCACGCCGACAACAATCTCGACGTCCAGGAGTTCATGCTGATGCCCGCGGGCGCCGAGAGCTTCTCCGAGGCGCTGCGCATGGGCTCTGAGACGTTCCACGCCCTGAAGGGCCTGCTCAAGAAGCGCGGTCTCAACACCGCCGTGGGCGATGAGGGTGGGTTCGCGCCCAACCTCAAGGAGAACCGCGAAGCCCTCGACCTTCTCGTCGAGGCCATCGAGGTCGCGGGTTACACGCCGGGCAAGGACATCTCCCTCGCGCTCGACGTGGCCTCCACAGAGTTCTTCGAAAACGGCACCTACACATTGAGCAAGAGCGGTGGCCGCAAGCTCTCATCCGAGCAGCTCATCGACATGTACGAGGAGTGGATCGACGCCTACCCCATCATCTCCATCGAGGATGGCCTCGCCGAGGACGACTGGGACGGGTGGAAATCGATCACCGCGCGCCTCGGAAAGCGTGTGCAGCTCGTGGGTGACGATCTCTTCGTCACCAACACGAAGCGCCTGGTTCGTGGCATCGAGGCGGGCATCGCCAACGCCGTGCTCATCAAGCTCAACCAGATCGGCACCCTGACCGAGACCCTGCTCACCATCGAGACGGCGAAGAAGGCCGGCTACAACAACGTCATCTCTCACCGCTCGGGCGAGACCGAGGACGTGGTGCTCGCCGAGCTCGCGGTTGCCACCAATGCGGGTCAGATCAAGACGGGGAGCCTGTCGCGCAGCGAGCGCATCGCCAAGTACAACCAGCTGCTCCGCATCGAGGAGGAGCTGGGCGACGGTGCACGTTACGCGGGGCGCGGGGTCTTCCGGCGCTTCCAGCAAGAGGTTCCCGCGCACGCCTGAGGCGAAGCCGCAGATCGTCGGGGCGTGCGGCGCCGGGTCTCCTGAGGCCCGGCGCCGTCGTCGCATTGAAAGGGAGAAGCACATCGTGCTGCGGAGCCTTCATCTGGTCGAGATCGATATCTTTCCCATCGCCTATCGCCCGTGCCGCCTCTTCCAGGAGCGCATCGCCGACTACTACAACAGCGGGCGGCCGCGATTCGAATGGGAGAAGATGCGACAGAAGCATCTCATGGAGGGCAGCACAGCCATCCTCGAGGTGTGCGGAGGCTGTGGTCTCAACGTGCTCGCCGATGCAGAGGGGTGCAAGGTGCGCATCGAAGGGCTCACCACGTTCCTCGGCATCGTGTCGACCCTCGAGCCCGAGAATCGGCTCGTCGGCTTCTCGTTCTCCGATGACGCGCTCTCGCACAGCGACACGCTCAACCTGCACGAGGAGCTTGAGCGGCTCTCACAGGTCTTGGCCGAGGTGAAGTGGCCCGTGGCCCAGATCTATGTCGACGGAGAGCCGCGACCCGATCCCACGGGGATGCGCGCCGCGCTGTTCTTCGAGTTCGAGGGGGGAGAGCGCCCTACCCTGATCTACAGCAACCGCGGCTTCACGGTCAATCTGGGACGAGATGGGCTCGAGGTCGACGAGAGCACCGGGACGAATCTCCCGGAGCGCTTCAGCCGTCTCTTCAAAGACGGGGCCAACGTGTTCGGGGAGACCGTGGGCGGGCGTCTCATGCCCTTTCTGCCCATCGAGAACGAGCTCCCCGCCTGGGATGACACCCCCATGTTCGGTCGTTCGGAGATTCGCGTCATCGAGCTTCCCCTGCTCGACATCTATGCCGATGTCATCGACAGCCTCTCGGTGTTCTCGTCGGTGGCGCTTTCGAACAACGTCGGCCTGCGCTTCAGCGCGGTGGGCTGACCGCCAGGCTTGCGCGCGTTAACAAGTCGTTCAGGAAACAGCAACAAACTGTTTACAACTGGCCGTGCAAACGGGTCGTGTGCTCCCCTCTTACCTCACGTGAGCGGAACGGTGAGGCGCCGAGCAGTGCTCGAGCCGACTCACAGCGAGAGGTCCCAAGCCCTCTCCTCCACGTGTCCGCTCCCCAGGTCCATCGGCCCGCACAACAGCGGCTGATGGACGTGGTTCCCCGTCCCTCGAGCTCTCTTCTTCGGAGGCGCCGTACCAATCGGCGCCTCTTTCATTTGTCTGGATAATTTGCTTCTGCCCGTTCGCTTGTCGGTTTACACCCTGGGCGCCATGGAAATTCGTCTTGCGTTCGCGTGACGCGGTTTCAGCCCACGTCGAGGGGTTGCGCTGGTGCTCAACATCAGCGACCTGCTTGCGCGTAGATCGATGTGAACGGGAGATGCGAATGCTCAGGAATTCGTCTGCTGCGGAGAAGCCGGTGGAGGAGCTCGAAGAGCCGATCACGCCGGCCGATCACGAGACCTGTGAGGTCACCTGGGTCTCCTGGCCACGGATGAAGCCGTGGCCGTCCTGGGGGAGACGCGTGACCGTCTATCACGCATGGAAGCGCACGCTCGATGTCGTCATCGCGCTCTCCGCGTCGCTGCTGCTCAGCCCCGTCGTGATTGCGGTCTCTCTTCTCGTCAAGCTGCACGACGGGGGACCGGTGCTGCACTGGCAGACGCGCGTCGGGCGACGTGGACGGCACTTCGCGTTTCCGAAGTTTCGCTCGATGGTGATGGGGGCCGAGGCCATGCGTGATGGCCTTGCCGATCAGAATGAGTCAGGCGGCGTGATCTTCAAGATGAGGAAGGACCCACGCGTGACGCCGGTGGGACGAATCCTGCGTCGCTACAGCATTGACGAGCTCCCCCAGCTGTGGTGCGTGCTTCGGGGAGACATGACCATCGTGGGCCCTCGGCCGCCCCTGGCCTGTGAGGTCAAGCGCTACTCGGCGCGAGACTGGGGACGATTGGATGTGGTGCCCGGGTTGACGTGCCTGTGGCAGGTGAGCGGACGATCTGAGCTGTCTTTTCGCCAGCAGGTCAGTCTCGATCTCGAATACATCCGCAATCGCGGGGCGTTCACCGACATGAAGATCATGGCGGCGACCATTCCCGCGGTCCTGACGGGGCGCGGCGCCTATTGAGGCCGACCGCGCCCACCTCAGCCCAGGTCTGGTCCTGCTTCCAAAGCCGTGGCCAGATCGGCGATGCAGCGCGCTCGGAGCATGACGCTCGCGGTGATGCGGGCGTTGAGCGCCTGTTCGATGGCGCGCGTCAGACGGGTGCCCGTGATGGAGTCGAGGCCCATGGCGATGAAGGGCTGCTCCACATCGATCACCGGTCGCTGCAGCACGCGCGAGACGATCTCGGCGAGTCGTTCCTGCAGCGGTGTCCCGGGCGCTGTGGCAGCGGGCGGTTTCGCAGAGACCTCGAGGTCGAGGGCGACGCCAGAGAGCGCGCGCCGATCGATCTTTGCATTCGCATTGAGCGGGAGCTGAGGAAGTCGTGCGAAGCGACCCGGCACCATGCTCGGCGGCAGCCAGCGCGCCACGATCTCGCGAAGCGCGAGGTCGGTGACCTCTGCTTCGGGGAGGGTCACGATGAAGGCCACCATGCCTTCCGGACGCTTCACCACGGCAGCCTGTCGCACGGCGTCGTGACGTTCGAGCACGGCCTCGATGGCCTGTGGCTCGATGCGAACCCCGTTCACCTTGAGCTGCTCGTCGATGCGACCCAGCATGAGCAGCGCCCCGTCGCTGCGGAAGCGCCCTCTGTCTCCGCTGCGATAGAGAAGGGCGCCTGGTTCCGACGGATCAGGCACGAAGCGCGCCTGCGTCAGGCTCTCCCGCTTCAGGTATCTTCCGGTGACGCCGATGCCTCCGATGCAGATCTCTCCGCTCTCTTCCGCGTTGACGGGATTCCCCGCCTCATCGAGAACGAGCAGGCGAGCGTGGGGCATGGCGTGGCCGATGGGTATCACTTCTTCAGCAGCGGTAACGCGGTGCACCGCGCACAGCACGGTGGTCTCGGTGGGGCCGTACACGTTCCACACCGACGATGAGCGCGCGAGGAGCGCAGCGGCAAGCGTGGGCGTCATGGTCTCTCCGCCGCAGACGATCTTTGGTGTTGTCTCGTCTGCGCGCCACCCAGCCTCGAGCAGCATCTGGTAGGTGGCTGGCGTGGCGTTCAAGATGGTGGGGCGCAGGGCGCGCACGTGCTCGAGCAGCCCGTGCCCGTCACGCGCGACGTCGCGTGACAGCAGAGAGACATGTGCGCCGCAGGCCAGCGCCTGATAGATCTCGACCAGGCTCGGATCGAAGGCCACGCTCGCGATGGCGAGAATCGAGTCGTGCTCGCTCATGCCCGGCTCGTGGGTCATGGACGCCAGGAACGCAGAGAATCCGCCGTGCGTGAGACGCACCCCCTTCGGACGTCCGGTCGAGCCCGAGGTGAACATGATCTGGAATCCGCTGGTGCTGCGAATCGTTCGCGCCAGATTGTGTGTCGGGGCGCGCTCGAGGGTCTCTGTCTCGCGGTCGAGGCAGAGCAGGGCCGATTCGGGAGACGAGATGCCGGGCAGCAGCGCGCTTCGCGTGATGATCAAGCGAGCGTCGGCGTCGTCGAGCATGAACGCGGTCTGTGTCGGGGGATGGGCGGGCTCGAGTGGCAGGCACACGCTTCCGGCTTTCTGCACCGCCAGCATGGCAATCACCAGCTCCAACGAACGGGGAAGCAGCACGCCCACCACCTGGTCGGCACCGGCCCCTCTCGCCACCAACGCGTGGGCGAGGCGGTTGGCGTGCTGATTCAGCGCCTCATAGCTCAGGGTCGAGCCCGCACAGGTGAGGGCGGGGCGATGCGGCTGGCGCCTGGCCTGGGCCTCGAACAGGGTGGGGAGGTCTGAGAGGGCTGCGACCGTGGGGGAGAGCAGCCGCGATCCGTCGTTCGTCTGCATCGATGGGGTATCGTTCATGAGGGCTCCTTGTCGTGGCGTTCTGAGCTCTGGGGAGAAGGGGACGACATCAAGGCTGCGCTTGTCAGGCACGCACGCACGATGCTGCCCACCTGTCGCACGCCGGGCTCGACCATGATCTCGTCATGGTCGCCGTCGACGTGGTGGATCGTGACGCGTTCGGCGACCTCGCTCCAAGCACGATCGTCAGGTTCGAGGGCGAAGCGGTAGGTGGCCGAGCGCCTGCGGATCAGGGTCACCTCGCCAGGGTAGCAGCCGGGCGTGTGCCCGAGCATGGCGAGAAGGTTCTGCTGGGCGATCTGCTGGTAGTTGCGCGGCCACGATGACATTCCGTACATCTCGGAGATCATGCCGATCACCCCCGCAAACGCCCTTGCGTCAGAGCGGTCGCCTGTGGGTCTGCGCGTGGCCAGGCGCAGGCGCCGTCCGACGCGAGCAGCCAGCGAGTGCGACGACGCTCTGCGGAGCGCCGCCATCATCTGCTCTGCCGCAATCAGCGGCCGATTCACCAGATTGCGCAGCTTCGCACGGAGGGTTCTCGGTCGGTGGTTCACCGGGCTTGTGTCGATGATGGCCAGCAGCCCCACTGAGTCACCCGCTTCGTGAAGCTGCCGGGCCATCTCGTGGGCCACGATGCCGCCGAACGAGTAGCCTCCGATCATGTAGGGACCTTCTGCTTGCACTGCGCGCATCTGTGTGATGTAGTACATCGCCATCTCGCGCACGGTTCGCAGGGGCTGCTCGCGTCCATCGAGCCCGCGTGGCTGAAATCCGTAGAACGGGTTGCGCAGGCCGCAGTGGCGCGCCAGGTCACGACACACGTCACCGATGAAGGCGTGCACGCAGAAGAAGGGCGGCCCATCGCCGCGAGGCTGGAGGCACACCAGTGCGCGCAGGTGGGCCTCCCAGCCGGCCTCGCGCAGGCGCTTCGACAGCGCGCGGGGGGTGGGGGCTTCGAAGAGCACCTGAAGCGACGACACCGGGCGCTCGAGGGTCTGCTCGAGACGGCTCAGCAGGCGCACGGCGAGAAGCGATGTGCCTCCCCGCTCGAAGAAGCTGTCGTCAAGCTGCACGGGCTGCCCGCCGAGAACATCTTCGAACGATTTCCTGATCTGGAACTCGAGCAGGTCTTCTGTCTCCGCGTCAGTCGAGGGCTTCGCTCGCTCTGAGATGGTCGGGCGGGGCAGCCGTGCGCGATCGATCTTCCCGTTCGCGGTGAGGGGGAAGCTCTCCATGGGAACGAACGCGCTGGGCACCATGTACTCGGGGAGCTGACGAAGCAGTGCCTCGCGCAGGGCGCCGATGTCTGCATCGCCGCAGAACCAGGCCACGAGACGTCGCTCACCACTGTCATCATCAGAGACGCACACAACCGCGTCGCGTATGCTCGGCTGTCGCGCGAGAGCGGCCTCGATCTCTCCGAGCTCGATGCGGAATCCGCGTATCTTCACCTGACCGTCGAGACGTCCCAGGAACTCGATGGCTGCGTCGGAACGCAGACGAACCAGGTCTCCCGAGCGGTAGACGCGTGCGTTTGGCGCGTCGCAGAACGGATCGGGCGTGAAGCTCGCCGCGCTCAGATCGGGCGCATGGAGGTAATCGAGGGCGACCTGCGGGCCACCGATCCACAGCTCGCCGGGCACGCCCCTGGGCACGAGGCAGCCTTCTGAATCGACGATGTAGGTTCGCACCCCGGGCAGCGGGCGACCGATGGGAACGCTGCCTTCCTCGTGGCCGACCCTGTGGGCCAGCACGTAGCAGGTGGTCTCGGTCGGCCCATACACGTTCTGCAGCTCGGCCACGCGGGTCGACAGCTCTCGGGCGAGATCGGTCGACATGGGCTCGCCGCCGCAGAGCAGCTTCATGCGCGCGTCGCCTCGCCAACCCGCGTCGATCAGCATGCGAAAGGTGGAGGGTGTCGCGAATGACGCGCTTGCGCGCCCCGTCTCGAACAGCTGGCGCAGACGCAACCCATCGCTCACCATGTCGCGTGGCACTGGGGCTACCGCCGCCCCGATGGAGAGGGGGAGCAGCAGATCGCCAACGTGCATGTCGAAGGTGAGCGGACTGGTGAACCAGACCGTGTCGTCTTCATCGATCCAGGCCGTCGACGTCGCCTGAAGGAAGGCCGCCAGGGAGCGATGCCTCACACGAACCCCCTTGGGGCGACCGGTCGAGCCAGACGTGTAGATGACGTAGGCCAGATCGTCGAGCGCGGGACGGGGCGCCGCTGGCGCGCTGGGAAGGGCCGCCAGCAGCTCGCTCTCGGCGAGGTCGTCGAGAACGAGTCGCCGGATGCCGGAGGCTCTCCCCTTGTGCGTCAGGCATCGCTCGGTGATGACCACTTCGACCGACGCGTCTTCGAGCATGAAGTCGATGCGTTCGTCCGGGTGCTTCGCGTCGAGCCCCAGGTACGCCGCCCCCGCTTTCAGCACGCCCAGCACCGCGATGGGCACGAGAGTGCTGTCCTGGAGAAGAACGCCAACAAAGGTTCCAGGGCGAATCCCCAGACTGATGAGCCGATGCGCGAGCTGCTCGGCTTGCGTGTTCAGCGCATCAAAGGTCAGGGTGGCCGCGTCTCCCACCACGGCCGGCCTCGTTCCTCTTCGTCTCGCACTGGCCTCGAACAGATCGACGAAGGTGCCTTCGGGCGACGCGGGGGCAGGCAGGCTGACGGAGACGAGCGAGGCCCGCTCGTCGGGAGTGAGTACGTTGATCTCGCCGATGGTTTGCAGCGGGTTCTCGAGCATGGCGTCGACGACGGTCAGGAAGTGATCGGCCAGCAGCGCCTGGCACGGCTCCGGAAACGCTTCTTCGAGGGTGTCGAGCGAGAGCGTGAGCCGGTTGCTCGCGGAGAAGTCGTGGATGTTCATCACGAGGGCCTGGCTGGCGTGCTCGGTGAACACCCACTCATGCTCGACCGCGTGTCCCGCGAACTGCGCAAGCGTAGCGGGCAGGTAGTTCACCACCACGTCCCAGGCCCGCTTGCCTACAGGGTTCGATACCGCGTATCGGGCGTGCTCCAGCGCCTCCAGTCCGGCGTCGGTGACCCGCTCGAGAAGCGTGACGAAGGTGTCGCGAGGCGAGAGACGCACGCGCATGGGGAGCAGCTGCATGAGCAGCCCCGGCGTGCCGAGATACGTGGCGGTGCGGTTGTGGTGGCTCAGTGCAAGGGTGAGCGCCTCGTTGGGGCCCGTCTTGTGAAGCCAGACGAGCAAGGCCGTCACGAGAAGGTTCTGTGTTCCCTGGTGCGTTCCGAGCAGGGGAGAGACGCGCTCGGCAAGCGCGCGCAGCCGCGTGCTGCGGGCGTCGCCGAGGCCGACCGTTCGTCGTCGGGCTTTTCCTCCGAGCGTGGGGGCGCGCTTGCCATAGAGGCGCGTCGGGCTCCCGTCTGCAAGCTGCGCGGCCCACCACGCGGCGTCGGCGGTGTGTTCCGCACTGGCGACATAGGCGCGCTGGCTGTCGATGAAGGCCTTGAACGGGACGACCTCATGCGCGAGGGAGAGGGGCTCGCCTCGCAGCGCCTGCGCGTACAGCCCGGACAGCATCTCGAGCATGATGGCCACTGAGGCGCCATCGCTCACGATGTGATGCATGGTCAGCAGCCAGGCCGACCGCGCGTCCTGCAGGTGGTAGAGAGAGAGCTCGAACAGCTGTCTGCGCAGCTCGAAGGGCCTGCGCACACGTTCCGAGGCGAGATGTCTCACGATGCGCTCGGGCTGAGCGGTGCCACGAAGATCGAGCGTCTCGATCATCACGTCGATGTGATTGAGCACGCGCTGCCGAGGGACGCCGTGCGCGGCGTCGATGACGGTGCGCAGGCAGTCGCACGACTGCACCAGCATCTGGGCGGCCTGCTGGAACGCACGACCGTCGATGGCCGCGTCGACGATGAACAGACCCGCCACGTTCTGATCGAAGGCGCGTGGGTCCATCTCCTGACTCACCCAGATGAGCAGCTGCCGGGGAGTCAGGTTTGATTGCGCCTGCACATCGTCGAGTGATGCACCGGCATCTTTCGGGATTGACACGAGAGGGCTCACGATCTGACCTCCATCACGCTGTAGATCTCAGGTTGCCGCGGTCGCGAGCAGGGCTTCCAGGTCGCGCAGGTAGCGCGCGAACGAGAACTGCTCCTGAACCCGCCGCCGAGCGCTCCGACCCATGTCGCTCGCCTGCACCTTGTCAGAGAGCAAGCGGTCGACGGCTGCGGCGAGCCCGCGCACGTCCTGCTCTGGCACGCACAGACCGGTTCTTCCGTGGTCGAGCCAGTCGCTGATGCCGCCCACGTCGAACGCCACCACCGGCCGGGCCCAGAGCATCGCCTGCAGTCCGACCATGCCGAACGGCTCAGGCCACCGCGATGGGACCACCGCGATGTCGCAGGCACGGTAGAGCCGGCCTTGCTCGGTCGGGGTCAGCCAGCCGTGAAACACGATCCGGTCAGTGAGGCCCAGCCGTCTCGCCTGCTTCTCCAGTGCGCTGCGTGCGTGACCCATACCCACGATGTCGAGAAACCATTCCCCTCGCGTCATCGCAAGTGATTCGAGCAGCAGGTCGACCCCTTTTCCATGCACGAGCTGGCCGACATAGAGCACCCGGCGATCGCCGGGTGGGGGGCTCAGAAAGGTCTCCCCCAGATCCACGGCGGGGGGCAGGCGCGCGATGCGGTCGTGTGGGAGCCCGTTTCGAACGAGCAGATCGCGCATGTAGCGGCTGGCGACGATGAGGCGATCAAAGCCGCCGTGGGCTTTGAGGTCAGCCAGTCTCCCCGCGACGTTCACGAGGCGCCACGGAAGGAAACGACCCCGCGATCGTTTCAGGAATGCGCCGTCGAGCAGACAGCGAAGACCGGCCGGACGGTCGCAGATGCGACCGTCTCGCGCGAAGTAGCGGTGTGACCGGGGACAGCAGAGATCATGGTCGTGCACGTAGCGCACGATAGGTACCGCCGTTCGCTGCGAGAGCAGGCTCGAGGCGTGGTCGAGCTTGTGGACATACACCACGTCGGCCTGCCAGCGCGTGAGCAGGGGGCGCAGCTGCGCGCCCGTGAACGGGGCGGTATCGTCGAAGCGGGTCGCGTAGCCGGATGCGTCGCGCCCGGCGTGGCGGTAGGCCAGATAGCACGCGTGGCCGCGGGCTCGAAGTCGGGTGGCGTCGGCGATGCTCTGCTCCACGCCGCCGAGCCAGCCACAGATCTCACTTACGAAGACGATGTTCACGGATGACCTCTTCATACAGCGCGGAGAGACGGCGTGTGACGCTGTCCCAGGTGAACTCATCGAGCGCGCGGCGGCGCCCGTTCATGGCCATCGATCTGGCCAGCGTGCGATTGCCGAGCACGAGCGAGATGGCGTTGAAGAACGCGGCTTCCTCGCCGAGGGGGCACAGCAGCCCGTCGACGCCGTGCTGCACGAAGCCGGAGAGACCGCCCGTCCGACTGGCGACGACCGGACGCGTGGCGGCCCAGGCCTCGAGCACCACGAGTCCGAAGGGCTCGTGGTTCGAGGGCAGCACGAAGCAGTCGGCCGCGTGGTAGGCATCGACGAGCTCTTGTCCCTTTGGAGGAAGTCCACCGGTCATCGTGACGATGCCTTTGCTGAGCGCGCCGGCCATCTCGGTGAGTACGGCCTGGGTCGCTTCGTCTGTGACGGGGCCTACGACAGCGAGTCGAACGTCGCCATGCGCTTGTCTGAGATGAGGAAGGATGCGCGCGATGAGGGCCTGGTTCTTCTGGGGATGCACCCGCCCGACGTTGAGCAGGAGACGGGCGGTCGGCGGGATTCCCCAGCGCGCTCGGAATCGAGCGCCATCTCCGTTCGTGAAGTGCGCAGCCTCCACGCCGCCCGGCAGGAATGCAACCCGTGCATCGGGGCGCTCGCGCGAGAGGCGCTCGTGGTCTGCCTGTCCCACGCAGATGATGGCCGCGGCATCATCGAGCACGCGGCGCGATCCTACCCACCATCCCAGCGCCTTTCCCCATTCGAACGCGCCGTGTGCAGGGTGCGCCTGCAGACGTAGAGATGAAGGGGCCACGGGAGCGCCGTTGGCATCGGCGAGAGGCGCTTCTTCGAGTCCGCCGTGCAGCGAGATCACGTAGGGGAGATGTCGCCTGCGCGCCGCCCAGCGACCGATGGCGCCGATGCGACGGGCGGTGTGCAGATGGATCACGTCGAGCCCTGGCCGCGTCATGAGCTCGCGCATCAGGTGAAACGAGAACATGTTTCCACCGGAGAGGTCGAGTGCCGTAACTGCTTCCGGCTTCAGGCCCAGGTAGGGATAGAAGTAGGGCACCCGAAGGATGGGAACCGTCGCGATCTCTTCCTCGGCGGTGTCGGAGAGCGCGTCGGGGCAGAGAATGGTCGCTTGAAGACCGTCGCGGTTCTGTCTTCGGGCGACCTCGATGATGTGTGTCTCGGTGCCGCCCCAGTGTGAGACGGCAAGACGACGGGGGACGTGGGTCACGTTCAAGGCAGCGCGCCCTCCATGGCCATGTAGAAGGCGTCGACCTTCGTCACGATTCCACCTTTCAGCGGAGCACCCACCGCTCTCAGGTCTTCCACGAGAAGACGGAGCTCGTCGATGGCGTGCACGCCGTTCTCGATCACGAGCACCACCGCGTCGACATTCGCGGTGGCGCGCGAGAGGTCGGTCTCCTCGCGCGCGACAGACTCCCTGAAGACCACGCTCTCGCGGCGACGGCGAAACTCCGGGACGAGGAGCTGCGCCACGCGGGTCTTTCCTTCGCTGGGAAGGAGGCTGAGCAGCAGGATCTGACCGCCGTGGGGGGGCACGCATGCCCGCACCTGGCGTGCCAGTGCCTGCAGATCGAGTCGCGCGATGCGCTTCTCGCCATTCGCAAGCGCTCTTTCGGAGAACCGAGGGATCACGCCCAGCAGCGGAACCGAGAGATGGCTCACGATCTGTGGCGGCACGGTGAGCCGGTTCTTTCGCACCTCGACGAACGCCACGAGTGCGAGGCTCAGCACCGCGCCCGCGCCGCCGATCAGAAAGGCCAGCAGCTTCTTTCTCGACTTGAGCGGCGCCGTGGGCATCGAGGCCTCGGTGAGCAGCGTGAGACCTGGAACCTCCCCTGAAGGGGAGGGGACGAGCTGCTGCGTCTTCTCGAGCCGGGAGCTTGCGTCGGTGACGTCTTGACGGCGGCTGGTCACTGCGCGGTTGAGCGATTCATAGTGGCGCTGCAGCGCGGGCAGCTTGACCCTGCGCTGCAGGGCGCGTGCGTGCTGCAGGCGCAAGGACGCGGTCCTTCGTGAGAGACCGTCGACCTGCAGGCGCAGGGTCTGCGCCTGGCTCTCGATCTGGCCCAGCTGCGCCTGTGAGGGCGCAGCCGAGAGCGTGGTCACGGGGGGGCGCGCCGCACGCGTTGCGGTGATGCTGCGCCACTGGTCGTAGCGTCGGTCGTCCGCGAGAAGGGCGCGGCTCTTCTCGACGGCTTCGCCTGCGCGCTCGAGCTCCTGCTGCGAGATGTATCCCTCGGCTGCGAGCTGTCGGGCTCGTCTCAGCTCTGCCTCGCTCTGACGCAGCGCAATGAGGTTGGCGCTGCGACTTCGATTGTCGCTGATCAGCGACATGAGATCCTGGGAGCGCTTCTCGAGCGCCCCCTCGTGCGCTGCTGCGCGGGCGGCGCGCGCCTCTTCCCGTGCTTTTCGCAGCAGGTCGTTGCGCGTTGACTCGAGCATCGACAGCTGTCGCTCGAAGGCCTGTCTCTCTGATTCTGCCTCGGTGAGTGCAAGCTGCAGCTGCTCGACTGCGTCGGGGGTGTCGCCAGCGGCCATGTCTGACGCGGAGAGGTGATTGCGTACCAGGAACGCCTGAAGGGCGCTCTCGGCCTGCTCGGCGGCCGCCTCGCAGCGGTTCAGATCTGCGCGCAGCCGTTCGAGCTGTGCGGTGCAGGCGGCTGTCACCGTGGCACGAACGTCAGCCACGAAGGCGTCGCTCAGCGCACGCGCGGTCCGCTGCGCAGCTTCAGCAGACGGTGCTGCTGCACGGATGCGGATCGCACCGCTGTCGCGATCGAGCTCGCTCTCCGTGGCGCGTTGCAGACTGGCGAGATCAGTGCCGAGGGCGCTGGCGACCGGCTTGAGAACGTCGGTTGATCTCACCCGTGCGGCGATGAGGGGAACCGGGAGGGGTTCGCGTCCGAGGACGGTGCGCATCACGGCGGGATCGTAGAGCAGCGAGGCCTCGCTCTCATAGGTGCCGACGCCGAGCGCTCGTCCGGCGGTCACACCGACGACAAGCGAGATCACGACCAGCAGCAGCGCAATTCCGCGTCGACGCCACAAGCCGGCCAGGGCGACCCGCGGGTCGACCGGGGAAGGCAGGGCTGCGATGGGTTCCATCGGGGTGTCCAGCATGGGGGGGCTCCTTTTGTAAGTTCGACTCAATGAGGTCGGCAGGAAGCGGGGGGTCAGGCGTGAGAGGTCACCGCGCGGCGGTCAGCGCTGCTGAGGGGCGGGCGCAGGGTGCTGTTCGAGGAGGTCCGCACGGTGGAGGCAGGTCGATGCGCCAGGACCATGGCGAGGGCGGTCGTGATCGCCGCCATGTCGATGACAGGCGATTGCCGCATCACCCATTCGAGGGTTCCCGTGGCGAGCACGCACAGCCAGCCTGCGAGAAGCGCGTGGAGCGCGACGGCATCGGTGCCCCTTCGACGTCGCCCCTCACGCCACGCCACGGTGCAGATGCGGGCGGCGGCGAGGAGGGCGATGGCGAGACCGACCCATCCGGTCTCCGCGGCCGTGAGAAGATAGATGTTGTGGCAGACCCCCGCGCTGCGCTCGTTGCGCAGTACGCGGAGATCGCGTCGGTACACGGGGTTCGTGCTGAGCACGTCGGCGTAGCAGTTCAGCCCCACGCCCAGCGGGTTGTCATCGGCCATCGCGAGCGCGGCGTCGTTGAACTCATGGCGCGCTTCACCGCTTGCGGAAGGCGCGTTGGCAAAGCGTTCCATCACGGGGCCCGAGAGCGCGAGCCCCATGAGAGCCAGGCAGATCAGCAGCATCATTCCGAGCCTGCGGGCGCTCGGGGTGGCGCCATGGCGAACGCCGGTGAGCAGCGCCCCGATCAGCGAGAGGGGCAGAAGGACGAAGCCGGAACGTGACATGGTGAACATCACGCCGAGAGAGAGCGCGAAGACCGAGAGCACCGTGAAGCTGCGTTCCCCTCGTGGCAGGGCGGGTTCGCAGAGGGCGCCGGTCAGCAGCAGGGGAATGAACAGAAAGGTGAAGGAGGGCAAGGTGTTCGAGTGTGGGAAGAGCGCGTTGACGCGCGGCACGTGCAAGATGACGCGCTGCGCCACGGTGATGACCGAGAGCGATGCCGCCAGCGTCAGGAATCCCCGCCATAGCCAGCGCGTTGAAGTTCCCGTCGTGAGCGCGCTGGAGACGCACCAGTAGATGAGGCAGGCCTTCAGCAGGGTGAACATGGTGCAGAGCGAGAGCGTGGGGTCGTGCGCGGCCGCGGTGGAGAGGCTGCCCACGACGACCAGCGCGGCGAGGGGAAGGGGTTCGTGCGGGACAAGGCGCACCCGATGACGCTCTGCGACGATGAGCGCCATCGCCAGCGCGACGCAGAGCACATCGGTGAGGTGCACGATGAAGCCGTCCTCTGTGCCGCGATAGTCGGTCAGAGTGGTCAGATGGATGCTTGCCCCCGGACCGAGCGCGGTCGATACCACCAGGGCGCACAGAAGCAGGCCACGAGCGGTGGCGCTTCGAGCGGCGAGGCAGGTCAACGTCGGTATGGCAATCGCGCAGAAGAGTCCGAACACGAAGAACTTCATCGTCAGCTGTAGCGCCTCCACGTTCGCAGGAACCGCGCGCTCTCGCGGTCCCACGACGGGTCCTGCCGCGTGGTGAGCAGGGGGGGGAGCGCGCGGTAGAGATGCTCGCGCGGATACGACAAGGAGAGACGTCCCTCGCGCAGGTTCTGCACTGCGTTTCGCATCCAGCGGGAGGGACGGTTGAGACCGGGCTCGCGGTGCGACCGATCGGCAGCGCACGCCTGTCGATCTCGATACGTGCGCCCGGCGCGAACCTGCTCGACGTAGAGGAAGACCTCGGTCCAGTCTCGGGCCAGCGCTTCGAGCTCGTCATCGCTCGGTCGACGGGCGGGGAGATCGTCGGGCTTCAGCTTGAAGCGCAGGGCGCTGCGGTGCAGTGACAGCACGCAGGGCGCAAGGGGCTGCTCGGCGAGGAGGGTGGCGAGACGCTCATCACGCCCATCGCACCGGGGCGTGAAGCGCCCGTGCGCGATGAGCAGCGCGTCCCCGAGCGCCAGCGCGCACTTGTAGAAGTTGCGACGAATGAAATCGACGTCCGGCGTCGGCTCGAGACGACGCGCGATGCGCATCGACCAGAGCAGCCCTGCACCGCGGTTGAGCAGCAGGCGTGTTCCTTCGACGCAGGGAAGGGGATCTGCGAGATGGGCGGGCGCGTGGGCCGTGATGATGTTGGGAGGGCCGTGGAGCACGATATGGTCGGCCAGCAGGTCCTGCCACATGAGCGAGCACGGCCAGCGCTCGATGTCGGCGACGGTGAGAGGGCGGCCGAAATCGATCTCGACCCCGAGCGCTTTCTGCTGTCGCTCGCGCAGCGGTCGCAGTCGTGCTTCTTCCACCGCGCCCCTGTGCTTCATCACGAGGAGGAGATCGAGATCGTTGTAGGGCTGCTCGAGGCCATTGCGAAAGATCACGGCACCCTCGCCGCGACCGTATCCGCCCCCTAGCACCAATGCGGTGAGCGGTGCGCCGATCGTGCGACGAACGTCATCGGTGAGCGCCCGCAGCGCGACCTCGAAGCGCGTGTTGAACTCAGGCGTTGCGTGTGGTGCGTATCTCACGGCTGCTCTCCTCTCGTAGCCCCTCGATGAAGCCGCGCCAGCGCCCCGTCGTGGCGATGAGTCGCAGCAGCGGCGCGGCCGCCGCGGCGTCGAGACGCCGCTCTCGTATGCACCAGGCCAGGTCGGCCACCACCTGTCGTGCGTAGGGAAGAACGGCATATCGAATCAGCGATCGGCGCCATCGCGACCAGGTGAAGATGTGCGCCTCCGCCTTCCCCTCGCCGTGCTGTCGGCGGTAGAGCTGACCTGGCGTGTAGTTGTGTGAGTGCGTCGCTCTGGCTTCGGCTGCGTAGCGAATCGAGAAGCCCCTCTGGCGGGCCCGCCACGTCCAGTCGATGTCCTCGGAGTAGCAGAGCGCCTCGTCAAAGGGCAGCCAGCGCCAGACGTCTCGGCGAATGGCAGACGCCGCCATCGAGAAGCAGCACCGCCACCGCTGCTGTCGCGCGCCGTCGCCATAGGCCTCGAGGGTGTCTCGTGCCCAGAGAGGGTGACAGAGCGGGCGAGGGTCCTGTCGTCCGAACACGGCCGCCACACCGGCCGCGTCGAAGCCAGAGAGCAGGGCTCCCAGCCAGTTCCGCCCGATGGGCGTGCAATCGGCGTTCACGAATGTCACGATGTCTCCCTCAGAGCGATGCATCGCCTCGTTCAGAACACGACCGGGCACGTAGGCGCCCTCGGGAACGTCGATGATGGTTGCGCCGTGGGCCGCTGCGGCGTCGCGGGAGCCGTCTGTCGACGCATTGTCGAAGACGAGGAGCCGATGCCGCACGTGCTGGGCTGAGAGTGCGGCGAGGGTGTCGCGTATCAGGGGCATGTCGTTGCGCGCGCGCATCACCACGAAAGGGAGCGCCATCAGCACACCTCTTCGGGGCGTAGGGAGGCGATGATGTCGTGCTGCATGACGGCGTACAGATCGTCGAGACGCCGAGGCGTCGGGGCTGGCGTAACGTTGGTGGCGAAGGTCGCGCGTGCGGTTTCGTGCCCAGGCGCGTAGCCGTGCATGCCCGCCACTGGCGTCTCTCCCATGTAGCTGGGGCAGAGCAGCACGCCCGGATCGAGGAGAAAGAACAGATCGCCGTAGCGACGATCATCGAAGTCCACCTCCCAGGCACGCAGCTGCGCGTCAGTGACGATGTGTCCGCGTGGCTCGGTCTGCAGCACTTCGGTGATGGCGTCACGCCCTCGTTCGGTCAGGAACCAGAAGCGCGCCATCGTGGCATCGTACATGGCCGCGTAGTCGACGCCGAAGCCGAGTCTGAGCCGCTCGATGCGTGAGACGAGGTCGCACGTGTTGTGAACATCGGTCATCCCGTGGTCGCTGAACAGGAAGACGCGAGGCTCGTACCAGCGCCGGGCCATGGCCAGTACGCGAGACAGCTGGGTCTCGTACCACGAGAGATGCTGCTGCACGGCATTCGATGCGGTTCCATGGGCATGTAGCAGGGAGTCGAGGGCGGCGAGATAGAGGTAGGCGAATCGCGGGCGGCCGCCATCGAGGGCGTCGATGAGGTGCTCCACGTTGCGCTCTTCGGAAGCGCGCCAGTCCGACAGGAAGAAGGGGATGTTCTCGTGGCGCAGCCAGTCGAAGATGGTGGGGGCTCCCCCCACAATGCCGCCGGGCTGATAGATGTCTTTCTTCTCGAGGTAATCGAAGAGGTGAATTCGATCAAAGGGGAGGTTGTACAGCTGGAAGTACCCGGTGAACCCCCTCTGACGTGCGACCCAGCGGCTCAGGAGACGTCGCACCCGGCTTCTGCTGGTGAGGGTCTTCGGCAGCGCCGCGAGCATGGTCATATCGGTGAACGGTGACCGTTCGGGCGCATACGACCAGAAGGCAAGATGGCCGTGATCGCGTGGCATCTTGCCTGTGAGGATCGTCGGGCCGCAGGTGCAGCTGTAGCCGAACACGGTTTCAATCGGTGTTCGTATCGGCAGGGCGTCTTGCAGGAACGGTCGGTTGCGCACGATCTCCCAGCCCAGTGCGTCGATGAACACGCACAGCGTGAGTGGAGGTTTACGTGATGCGATCATGACGGGAATCCTCCGGTGAGTAAGGGGTGAGGGGTGCATTCACGCTACCCGCGTCTGTTCGCCGGCAAACCGCTGCGACGGATTCAAAGCCGGTTTTCGCGGGCGCAGATGGGGAATCTGCCTCAGTGCCGGCTGTTCTTTCGCCGAGCACCCGCGTCGGGGGAGAGCCTCTCATGACCTTACAGTCAGCACCCGATTTTCGGCTTCTCGGGGTTCGCATCGACAACATGCCCATGCGCCAGGCGCTGGCCGAGATCGTGTCGACGGCGGCGAGCGAGGGCACGCCGCCGTGTCAGATGGCGTTTGTGAACGCGCACTGTCTCAACGTCGCCGCGCGCGACCGTCGATACAGGGAGGTCTTGAACGGTGCGCGACGGGTGTTCGCCGACGGGGTCGGCGTTCGGGTCGGGGCGCGCGCGCTGGGAGTTCGGGTGCGCGAGAACGTGAACGGCACCGATCTGTTTCCCAGGCTGTGTCACGCCCTCGAGGCGGTCGACGTGGGCGTGTTCCTGCTCGGAGCGTCGCCACGAGCGGTGCAGGGAACGGCAGACTGGATCATGCACGCCCACCCACGCCTTCGCCTCGCGGGTGTCCATCATGGCTTCTTCTCGAGGGGCGAGAGCGATGCCGTGGCAGATGAGATACGGCGATCTGGCGCAAAGCTGCTCCTTGTCGCGATGGGCGTGCCGATGCAGGAGCTGTGGATCGATGCGCATCTGCGTCGCGCAGGCGTGCGTGTTGCGCTGGGCGTGGGGGCGCTGTTCGATTTCTACTCGGCATCGGTTCCCCGCGCGCCCGGGTGGATGCGCGCGCACGCACTCGAGTGGGTCTGGCGTCTCGGTCTCGAACCGCGGCGCATGTGGCGCCGGTATGTGCTCGGCAACCCACGGTTCCTGCTGCGCGTTGCGGGGCAGGCCTTGACGAGACGTTTTCAGCACGAAGGCTGAGAGGTTGTCGGGAGAGGGGGCGTCAGACAGGCGGCGCTTTTTTTTCTTTCAGCGACAGCGTCTCTTGCGAACGGGTTCAGCATTGAATGCGATTGGCTGCAAAGCAAGGCCGGATGGGCGTGAGCGCGTTTCACAGCGTTGACGGCGCGCGAACCCTCTGGTAGATTCCGGACGTGACGGTGAGCGCCGCGCCTCGCGCGGTGGCTTGTTGCACAGGGGCGCGCAGCGTCACGCTGGTTCGTGAGGGCGGCGCGCGGCAGCACATTCGTTGCGAGGTCTTCTGATCTCTCGATTTCGGGGATGTGCCGTTCAAGGGGATCGCTGGGGAAATCTACCTGCCTGGCCTTGCTGTTCCGTTTTCTGGAAACTCTTTCCGGGATCGGATAGCGGGCTTGCGGAAAGGTCGTGTCATACGATGTCCCGGTTCTTCATGTCGGAACCCTCGGGGAGGGCCGCCCGTTGGCGCCTCTCCCTGGCTGTCTCCCTCGTTCTCGCTACGCTCCTGCCCGGTTGCGGTGGTGGCGGATCTGCTTCGACCGGATCCGCTGGCAATCCACTGGCGGGGAGCGCAACGTCAACCTCTGGCGGGGTCTCATCGACGAAAGCCGATGTGCGCCTCTCTGCTCATACCCCTGGCGCGTCGGCCTCGAAACTGCAGTCGACGGCGCCCGCATCTCAGGCACCTGCTGAGGTGTCTCTCGACGTGCCGCCTGTTGGCTACAACGCCCTGAAGATCGTCTCTCCCACCATGCTCGAGCTCACGCTCGTCAACACCGCGCCCAGCGTGGGGGCGGCGCCCACCAGCTGGAACTTCGTCTCGGGTGGAACCGCCACGCTGCCTTCCGCGAGCGCGTTCGTCGTGACGGTGGGCGGCCAGACCGTTCCGGTTTCGACGGTGGGCTTCAAGCGCCGCCCGCTGTATGCACCGGATCGGGTGTACGATCTGCGCATCGGCAACTACCTCTACCTGCAGCTGTCGACGCCCATCAGCGATGGCGCGGCGGTGAGCGTCACCAATCCGGGGAACACGCTGTGGCCGTCGACCATGCTCTGGCAGGCTTCCGCGGCGCCCACCCGCTACAGCCCGGTGGTTCACGTCAACCAGGAAGGCTACGTGCCGGCTTTTGCAAAGAAGGCCACGGTCAGCTATTTCCTGGGCAGCCTGGGCGAGCTGAACATCCCGTCGACCACATTCCAGGTGCTCGACATGAGCGGACAGAGCGTGTTCTCGGGCACGCTCACGGCGCGGCCGGAACAGGGGCTGTCCACCACACCGCCGCTGTACCAGAAGGTGTATGTTGCCGATTTCACGGCATTCAAGACACCGGGTCAGTACCGCCTGTTCGTTCCGGGACTGGGCGCGAGCTATCCGTTTCGCATCGATGACGGCCTGGCGGGAGACTTCGCGCGTGCGTACGCGCTCGGTCTCTACCACAAGCGCTGCGGCACCACCAACGCACTGCCGTTCACGCGGTTCGTGCACGGGGCGTGCCACATCCTCGCGGCGCAGATCCCCACGCTCGATCCGATCTTCGCGAACACCCAGTCGTTCCTGAGCGCCTTCGTGTCGGTGGCTTCTGACGCGTATCAGACCGCGCAGAAGATGACGGATACCTCGAAGTCATTGTACCCGTTCGTCAACTCGGGCACGCAAGATGTGCACGGCGGACACCACGATGCAGGCGACTACAGCAAGTACGCCATCGACGTGGCACAGCTGGCGCACCATCTGCTGTTCGCGGCCGATAACTTCGCCGGCGTGGCCCAGCTCGACAATCTCGGGATTCCCGAGAGCGGCGACGGGCAGAGCGACATCCTGCAGGAAGCCATGTGGGAGGCCGACTACCTCGTACGCAACCAGGATGCCGACGGGGGCTTCTACTTCCTCACCTATCCGCGCGACATGAAGTACGAGTACAACATGCTGCCGGATGACGGCATCGTACAGGTGACCTATCCCAAGAACACCAGCGCCACTGCCGCCTGCACCGCGGCCCTGGCCGAGATGGGCTCGTCGCCGCTGGTGAAGGCTCAGTTCCCCACGAAGGCGGCGGCCTACATGGCGGCGGCCAACAAGGGGTGGACCTTCCTCAACAATGCCTGGGCGAAGTACGGTCGCCAGGGCGCCTATCAGACCGTGACCTTCTACGGCCTGGTGTTCAGCGACAAGGACGAGATCGCGTGGTGCGAGGCGGCCATGTACGCGGCCACCAACGACCCGAGCATCTTTGCGATGCTGAAGGCCGACATGCCGGATCCGGCGTCGTCGACGCTCAGCCGCTGGGGCTGGTGGAGGCTGTTCGAGGGATACGGGTGCGCCATTCGCGACATCGCGTTCGCGGTGAAGAGCGGTCGCCTCCCCTCGGTCGACGCCACCTATCTTGCGGCTTGCCAGGGCCAGGTCGCGGCGGGTGGACAGGACCAGCTCGGATTCACCAATGCGAGCGCCTTCGGCGTGGCCTACGCCTCGGCAGACAAGCGATATGGAAACGCGGCGTGGTACTGCGCGGGCGATCGTGCCTTCGACATGGTCGTGGCCTACCAGCTCAACCCGTCGCAGGCGCTGCTCGACGCCATCGTGAGCAACGTCGACTACGAGCATGGCAACAACCCCGTGAACGAGTCGTTCATCACGGGCTGCGGGTGGCAGCGACGTCGTGAGATGGTCGATCAGTACTCGAAGAACGATCGGCGCCAGCTACCGGCCTCCGGCGTTCCCATCGGCATTCTCACCAACGTGATGCCGGTGCTGAGCACCTACGGCACCTCGCTTCGCGATCTGACCTACCCGGCCGACAGCAGCACCACGCCGGGGTACGGCATCTACGATCGCCTGACAGACACCTGGAACGTACAGACCGAGATCGTCACCAGCCTCGCGGCAAGTGGTCTCGCATCGGAGGCGTTCCTCATGACCCTCACGCCGGTGAAGAGCCAGGCCTGGAAGGCCCCTTCGGCCAGCATCTCGCTGTCCGGAGCGGCGGCGATCAACACGCCCGTCACGGCGACGTTGAGCGTTCCCGGTCTCGACCTCTCGACGGCGAGTCGCATCGTGTGGGAGGCGGCAGGGCAGCAGCCCATCTTCGGGGGCGCCAGCATGACCTACGCACCCACCGCGTCAGGCGCAGCCTGGGTTGAGGCCGAGGTTCAGTGGCCGGATGGCCGGCGCGCGTTCGCGTCGCTCGACTTCTCGGTCTCGTCGACATCGCCGAGCCCGACGCCTACGCCAACGCCCACGCCGACGCCAACGCCTACGCCGACACCCACGCCGACGCCTACGCCGACACCCACGCCGACGCCTACGCCCGCCTACGCCGACGCCTACGCCGAGTCCGTCGCCGACCCCCTCGTCGACCACCTACCCGGTGAGCGTGTCGACCGCCTTCACCGTGAGCGGTAGCATCACGAAGCTGTCGTCGAATGTGGTGTATGTCTCCTCGTACGGCATCACCGCCTACATGCCCGCTTCCCTCGCCACGTTCAATGTGAGCGGTGTGACGAAGACCTACAGCCAGCTGGCTGTA
>RGZZ01000016.1 GCA_010028905.1 Pseudomonadota bacterium
ACATCCGGACCGCCACCCTGGGCCATGTCGGGTCGTCCGCCGCCCTTTCCGCCGACCTTCTCGGCCAGGACCTTGAGCAGATCACCGGCGGGCACGCGCCCTTTGACATCGTCACTCACCTTCACGAGGAGGGTTGCCTTGCCGCCATCGGCCTGACCGAGCACAACGACACCGCTCTTCAATTTTCCGAGCAGCTCGTCGGCGAGATTTCGCAGCCCTCCCCCATCGAGGTTCTCGACCTGCTGGGCGAGAACGCGAACGCCGCCCAGGTCTCGCGCTTGTTCGACGGCCCCACCCGCGGCCTGTGAGGCCATCTTCATCTTCAGGCTGTCGAGCTCGCGCTGGGCTGCCTTGAGCTGTGCAGAGAGGCGATCGATCTGGTCGCCGAGGGCGTCCGGTGTTGTGTTGAGGCGCTGGGCCAGGTGTCCGACCTGCGATTCGAGGGCCTGGTAGCGGTTGAACGCGCCCACCCCGGTGAGCGCCTCGACGCGTCTGACGCCGGCCGCCACCGATGCGTCGGAGACGATCTTGAGCAGGCCGATGTCTCCGGTGGCGCGCACGTGCGTGCCGCCGCAGAGCTCGCGTGAGAACCCGGGCACACTGACCACCCGCACGCGATCGGCGTACTTCTCGCCGAAGAGGGCCATGGCGCCGCTCTCCACGGCTTGCTCGAGCTCCATGAGATCGGTGCTCACCGACAGGTTGCGCAGGATCTCGACGTTCACCAGTCGCTCGATCTCGGTGACCTGGTCTGACGTCAGGGCGGCGTAGTGGGTGAAGTCGAAGCGCAGGCGTTCCGGTGCCACGAGCGATCCGGCCTGCTTGACGTGGGGGCCGAGAACCTGTTGCAGGGCGGCGTGCAGCAGGTGGGTGCCGGTGTGGTTGGCGCGCACCCGATCGCGTCGGGCATCATCGACGTGCCCCGTGACGAGGGCCCCCTCGGCCAGGCGACCGTACTCGAGCACCCCGCGATGAATGATGACGCCGTGCAGGGGCGCCTGGGTGTCGTTCACGCGGAAGCGCGCATCGTCGCTCTCGAGGAACCCGGTGTCTCCGACCTGCCCGCCGGATTCGGCGTAGAAGGGCGTGCGATCGAGAACGAGCTCGGCCTCCTGACCTTCCCCGATCTCGCCCACGCGAGCCTCGCCCACGATGATGGCGCGGATGCGCGACCCGCCCGTGGTGGTCTCGTGGTAGCCGGTGAAGGTCGACAGCTGCTCTGAGAGCTGGGTGTAGACCTCGCGGGTCTTCTTGGCGGCCGCCCCCTTCCAGCTCTCCCGAGCGCGCTGGCGCTGTGACTCGAGCTCGGTCTGGAACGCCGCCCAGTCGACGGTGTAGCCGCTCTGCTCGGCGATGTAGGTGATGAGGTCCTCGCGCAGGCCGTAGGTGTCGTAGAGCGTGAAGGCGTCGGCGCCGCTGATGGCGGTGCTCTCAGTCTTCCTGATGATGTCCTCGAGGCGCTTGATGCCGGACGCAAGGGTCGAGGCGAAGAGGCGGTCTTCCGTGGTCACCACCTGGCGGATGATGTCTCGCGCGGCCACCAGCTCGGGGTAGGGTCCGGCCATCAGGTCGACCACGAAGTCGGTGATCTGATGGAAGAACGGGGAGGGGAGGCCCAGGCGATGCCCGTGCCAGAGGGCGCGCCGCATGATCTTGCGCAGCACGTAGGCGCGACCGTCGTTGCCGGGAAAGATGCCGTCGGTTATGCAGAAGGCGGTGGCGCGCGCATGGTCGGCGATGACGCGCATCGAGAAGGCGTTCTCGCTGTCTTCGTCGGTGGGCACGCCGCCGGCCTCCACCGAGACGTACGGCTTCCTCGAGAGCTCGCTGATGCGGTCGATGATGGGGCGGATGAGGTCGGTCTCGTAGTTGGTGCGCTTGCCCTGCATGATGGTCGAGATGCGCTCGAGACCCATGCCGGTGTCGACCGAGGGCTTGGGCAGCGGGGTGAGCGCGCCGGTCTCGTCGCGGTAGTACTGCATGAACACGAGGTTCCAGATCTCGATGTTGTCATCGCCCGTGCCGTTGACCTTGTCGGGAGTGTTCTGCGACATGTCGTCGCCCATGAAGTAGTGGATCTCTGAGCACGGCCCGCAAGGGCCGGTCTCGCCCATCTCCCAGAAGTTCTCTTTCTCGCCGAACTTCAGGATGCGGTCGGCGGGGGCGCCCACGGCCTTCCACAGCTCACCGGCTTCGTCGTCGTCCTTGTAGATGGTGAACCAGAGCCGATCGACGGACAGGCCGTAGTGATGCACGATGAGATCCCAGGCGTACGCGATGGCTTCGCGCTTGAAGTAGTCTCCGAACGAGAAGTTGCCCAGCATCTCGAAGAAGGTGTGATGGCGCGCCGTGCGTCCTACCTCGTCGAGATCGTTGTGCTTGCCGCCGGCGCGGACGCACTTCTGCGACGTGGTCGCGCGGCTGTAATCGCGCTTCTCATTGCCCAGGAAGACATCCTTGAACTGGTTCATGCCCGCGTTGGCAAACAGCAGGGTCGGGTCCTTCGGCAGCAGCAGGGGTGAGCTCTTCACCGGGCGATGGCCCTGCTCGGCGAAGTAGTCGAGGAACTTCTGGCGGATCTCGTGACCGGACATCTTGTGCATGGAAGAATCTCCTTGAGGTGACGATGACGCGACATGTGCGTGCGCGCCGAAGGGTTCAGCGGGGGGAGCGCATTTCGTTCCCGTGATGCCACCGCCCTGCGTGGCGCGCAGGCATGCCATCGACGAGACGCCAGGCGCGAAGATCAGTCGTCGTCGTCATCGCTCTCGACGACTTTGAACGGGCCTTCAGCCGTGAGGTGTCGGTGCTGCCCCTGCCAGAACGAGCACTGACCCTTCACCTTGTCTCCCACCTTCAGTCGCGACACCTCGTCTCGGGTCGCCATGATCACCAGGGCGGGCGGTTCTCCCGCGGCGGGCGGTGCGCATGCGGTGTTGAGACGGCTGGGCCTGGGCTTGACCTTGAAGTGCGACAGGAAGACGGTGCCGTTTGGTCTCACCGCCGCGACCTGGCCCTTCACCTTCAGGTCGCGGTAGAGGCAACGTCTGTCAGCCCCCGCTCCCGCGGTGCGGGAGACGAGCAGGGCCAGCAGCAGGGTCAGCAGGAGGCGGAGGGTGGCACGGGGGGCGGCAGACATGCGGCAGGGTCTCTCTTCGATCGGGTGTTGCTTCGGCTTCAACCTCGGGTTCCCGGGTCCTTCATCAATGAACGGTTCCCGCGTGGGGAATGAGACGGGTCAGAGCACGGCGAACCCATGCGGACATGCGCATCACGACATCGTACCTCGGCATCGACCTCGGAACCACGAACTCTGCGGCCGCCGTCTTCGACGGTGAGAAGACCCAGATGGTGCGCACCGCGCAAGGCGGTCTTCTCACCCCGTCCGTGGTGCGCATCGACGGGCGCGGCAACATCACGGTGGGAGATCGCGCGCGCCGCCTTCTCGAGACCGATCCGACGAACACGCGCGCTGAGTTCAAGCGGCTCATGGGAACAGGGTCGTCGATCGAGTTCGCCGCCAGCGGTCGCTCGCACACGCCGGTCGAGCTCTCGGCCGAGGTGCTCAGATCGCTCTGTCGCGACGTGGCAGACCAGTTCGGGCTCACCCCATCGCAGGCGGTCATCAGTGTTCCCGCCCTCTTCGAGCTGCCCCAGGCGTCAGCGACCTCCGAGGCGGCGCGGCTGGCAGGGCTGGAGAGGGTCGAGCTCATTCAAGAGCCCATCGCCTCGGCGCTCGCTGCCGGCTGGACGAAAGGCGACGATGAGGGGTACTGGCTGGTCTACGACCTCGGGGGCGGAACCTTCGACGCCTCGCTGCTCGAGACGCGAGATGGCTTCCTGCGGGTTGTGGGGCACGATGGCGACAACTTCCTCGGGGGGCGTGATTTCGATGCCGCCATCGTCGACTGGGCGCTGGCGGCGTTCAACACCGAGCATGGGCAGTGCCTCGAGCGTTCCAACCCGTCCCATGCGTCTGCCATACGCGTGCTCAAGATGGCTGCGGAAGAAGCCAAGATCGCCCTCTCGCGGTCGGAATCAGCGGTGATCTCGGTTCCCGATCTGGTGAACGGCCTCCCGCTCGACCTCGATCTCGATCGTACCGCGTTCCGCGGCCTGACACAGGCGCTCGTCGATCGCTCCATCTCCGTCTGTCGGCGGCTGCTCGAGCAGCATCGTGTTCCCGTGAAAGGTCTTCATCGCATCGTTCTCGTGGGGGGGCCGACCCTCATCCCGTTCCTGCGAGAGCGGGTCTCCCATGTCTTGAACGCACCGTTCAGCGAGAATCTCGACCCCATGACCCTCGTGGCCCAGGGGGCTGCGCTCTTCGCCGGCACGGTCGGGCTCGCGATGGCCCCGCGACCCGATGAAAGCGAGCAAGGGGCGCCGGTGTGGCTGCAGTATCCTCCGGTCTCCACCGACCTGAGCCCCCATCTGGTCGGGCGCCTCGTGGGTGACGCCGCGGTCGACAAGGTCGTGGCGGTTCACGTGAGACGCGCTGATGGCGCCTGGAGGAGCCCGGAGATCGCGCTCGGAGAGCAGCGATCCTTCGTGGTGACCCTCGAGCTCATCGCGCGGGCGTCTTCGGAGTTCCGCCTCGAGGGACTCACCGCCGAGGGCAGTCCGGTTGCACTGAGCCCATCGTCGTTCAGCATCGTCCAGGGGCTCACCATCAGCGATCCCCCACTGTCGCGCTCCATTGGCGTAGCGCTCTCCGACGACACGGTGCGGGTCTTCCTCCATCGCGGTGCGCCTCTTCCGGCGCGGGCCACCATCACGCTGCACACCGTAGAGACCGTCGTGAAGGGGGCAGGCGATCTCAGTCTGGGCATCCCCATCGTCCAGGGGGAGGCCTCGCGCGCGGAGCTCTGTCGCCTTGTGGGCACCGTGAAGATCTCGGGCACCGAGGTCAACGCCAGCATCCCTGCCGGGACAGCCGTGGACGTCACCATCGAGGTCGACCGCAGCGGGCGGCTTTCGTCGCAGGCACTGGTCACCTCGGTCGGACAGATGTTCTCGCATGTCGTGCACCTGAGCATCCCGGACGCCCGACCAGAGACGTTGCAGGCGGCCAATGATCGCGTGGTGCAGCGCATCTGGGAGCTCAAGGCCAGTGGATCAGATGCGGGGCTCTCCATCACAGACGCGCTCGAGCTCGAGCTGGCCCTGGGCCGGGTTGCACGTGACATCGACGCGGCCCGCGGCGGAGATGACGACGCAGGGCAGAAGGCGCGACGACTGCTCCAGGACGTGGAGCTGCGGCTCGAGGCGTTCGACACCAGGAAGCAGCTTCAGGCCGTCATGCGGGAGCTTCAAGCCGCGCTCGTCTTTGCGTCGGGTCAGGCCAGCCGTGACGGAACCGAGGTGGAGCGGCGCCTGTTCAACGAGATCGAGGCAAACGCGAGAAAGGCAAAGGAACAGGGCGACATCGGTGAGATGCAGCGCTGCACGGTTCAGCTCGATCGGCTGGGCGCGGGAATTCGCATGCGTGATGACAGTCTCTGGTATGCCCAGCTCAAGTACTACCAGCGGGCAGTCTTCATGGCGCGAGATCCATTGCGTGCCAAGGCACTGCTGGAAGAGGGCGACGCTGCTGCGTCACGGGGAGACGCTGCGACAGTGAGGCGCATCTGTGGCGCGCTCGGACCGCTGTTTCCCCAGAGCGACAGCGCTGGACGGGGCAGAGACGGGGGGAACACGCATGATTCCGGGGTGCGCTGATGCCTGATCTCGATGCGTGCATCGTCGCAAACGCGTTCCTCGTTCTCGCGCTGACTCCGGCGTGTGATCGCGCGGCAATCGAGCGGGAGGGCAAGAAGCTGCTGGGGCTGCTCGAGCTCGGAATCGGGCAGGCAGCGACGTACGCCACGCCGCTCGGGACGCAGGCCCGGACACCGGAGATGGTGCGTCAGGCCATGGCGGATCTGCGCGATCCGCGCACCCGCGTGATGCACGAGCTGTGGTTCGACGTCGCGGAAGAGGCGGAACGCTGCAAGGGCAAGGGGCAAGAGGTTCTGCCGATCAGCCTGGCCTGGCGTGGGGCGCGGCGCATCCTGGGATGGGGGCGTTGAGCGGCATGCACCCGCCGCGCGCGTCGGAGGAGGTCGGGTGATCGTCTACCAGCTCATCATCATCTACTACGGGCTGCTCGTCGCCATCCTCAGCTGGCGGGCCAAGGCCAGCGAGAACCTCTGCACCTCGCTGTGGGCCGCGAAGCTCAGCAGAGACACGATAGATCCCGCTATCACAGCCGCCTGCTTCGATTTCGCAAGCATCGCGTTTGCCGTGCTGATTCCGTGCGCGGCGCTCTACGCCGGCTGCTGGCCGTTCCTCGCGGCGCTGCCGGCCATTGCGGTCACGCTCTTCCCCTATGCGCTGGCGCGTCATGTCATGGTGCCCCTGGGAGAGAGCATCCCGGCATACTGGCTGGCCTTGATCTCGCGCCAGCCATTTGGAAGGTTTCGCGTGGCGGGGGCCGTTGGGATCTCTGCGCTGGCCGTCTTGCATCAGCGCCAGCCGAGTTCGCTCGAGGTCGTCCGTCTCGAGGCGCGCCTGGCCGCTGTGCTCGTCACCGGGGAGAGCGAGACCCTCCCGGGGCGAAGGAGATCAGGCGATATCGGCCCTGCAGAGGCGTTCGTCTCGTTCGGGGCGGCTTTTGTCTCGGCGGTGCGTGGCGATCTCGAGGCAACGCGTCTTCTGTTCGAGCGCCTCGAACAAGCGGGTGAGGACACCTGTGGACCTGAGGTCATGCGCATCGCTTTGGAGTGGCGATGCGCGGATGCGGCTGAACGCGGCGACTGGAAGCTCATCGATCGGTTGGTCTCTGCCGCGCGCAGCCCAGGCGTGACGCTTCGATTTCTTGCTGCGGTGGGACGTTGCCTCGAAGGACGCGCCGCGCTCACGGGGGCGGCTGAGATGGAGGCGCTCTGGCGACAAAGTCCGGATCGGGAGAAGCTCCGCCCGCTGCTCGACCGTGCCCGCAGGCCCCGGCCTGTCGTTGCGCACGAGCACGAGGAGAGTGCGATGTCCCCTTGTCAGCGGGCCCTCGCAATGCTCGCGTGCCTCTGCCTCGAACGCCCCGAAGATCCGGAAGGCGCTCTGCAGGCCTTTGGAAGCGCCTGGCACGACGCGATAGATGACCCCGGGCTGTCTTCGAGATTGCTCACGCGAGGGGCCACTCTCGGCGTGGCCGATTGCGACAGCCTCCTCACCGATCTCAATGAACAGGTGCGTCAGCACGTCTCCGCGCTGGCGCATCGAGATGGGGTCTCCCTCGAGGCGCTCCGCTCTGACGCAGGCTTGCTTCGCGACGCGGGGGCTTCGTTGCGTTCGGCCCGCTTGCGAACCCTGGGACAGACATTGACCGCGCTCGAGCAGCGCTGGCGCGCCGATCGTCGCCTGTCAGGTCACCACGAGGGTCTGGAGGTGGAGGCCATCTTCGACCAGGTTCTCGAGCTCACCCGTTTCGGAGACATATCTGACAGGCGCGTCGTCTATGCGATGCTCGAGGACGGGCTTCATCGCTATGCATTCTGGATGAGCAACAAGCGACGTCAGGCAGAGGTCGCAAATCGCGTGTTCTGCTTCATCGCGATGCAGGGCTTCATCTGTCAGGACGATGGCATCTACGACGTTCATCTCAAGAATGCCGCGCTGGCGTGCTAGATCATGGCGCGAGATCTGGCTCTCGAAGCGCGGCTGAAGCCGCGCCTCTGGCAATCCATCTGGGCCGAGGTCGGCATTTTCGGCCGTTCTCCTAGCGCACGCGGAGGATGGTTTCCCGCTGGGTCTGCGCAACGGTCTCGAGATGGGCGCGCACCTCTGCGGGGAGGTGTGAGAGCGCGTCTGTGCGGGTGACCATGACGCCATCAGCGCCACGCGAGATCCAGGCGCGCAGCGAATCCTCGTGGCGCAGCTCCTCGTAAGGGCCATCGTCACCGTAGAAGACGATGCCGAAAACCCCGGGACCGTAGAACGCGCGCCGATCTGTGGGGCGTGACGCGACGCGCAAGGCCATTGCGACCTCTTGGTCACCGTGATCAGGAAGAGTCCGGCGCCCAGTGCGCTGAGCATCACGGGAACCGCGGACGTTCCCGGGCGGGCCGCCGCGCCCACGGCGGCGCCGAGCGCAATGCCCTGCAGCAGGAAGGCTGCGCTGGCTGCGTGGAGGGCGGGTAGGGGAGCCGCGGTCCAGGCTTCTCCCTTGAACGCCACAAGTGCGCTGAGGCACAGGCTTGCCGCCGACGCGAGACCGAAGGGCACCACGAGCGATTGTCGTTCCCCGATTCGCGCACACCAGCCTCCTACGGCCAGGGCGCACGGGGGCAGAATGAGCAAGGTGTAGCTGGGCAGCTTGGTCGAGGCCAGAGAGAGACCGATGAGGGGAGCGCCCAGCCAGCAGATGATCAGGCGCGCCCGCGCATCGGTTGCGCGGCGCTCCCACAGCGCGCGGAGCGCGGGCGGCAGCAAGGGCGACCACGGGAGGAATCCGGCGGAGAGAACCGCGAGGTAGAGCCAGAAAGGCCCGCCCTGATGCTCGACCTGGGTCGTGATGCGGCCGATGAAGTAGTATCCGAGAACCGTTTGCGCGAAGGCTGCGCCGTGCAGCGCCAGCTGTGTGGCGTACCATGCGCCGCCGATGACGAGCGCCACCGGCATTCCCCACCCCCACGGGATTTCGCGCAGTCGCCGCGTCTCACGGCCCAGTGCCGTGAACGCGATGATGATCGCCATCGGGTAGACGAGGCCCCATGGTCCTTTCACCAGACACGACAGTCCCAGCGAGACGAAGAACAGGCGCCAGGCCTTGCCATCGCCGAGCCAGCCTCGATGGAATGCGAGCATCGTGAGGGTGAGGAAGAACAGGAAGGTCGAATCGATGATGGCCATCCGGCTCTCGACGAAGTACAGCGGGTTGAGAAGCAGTGCGAGCGCCGCTGCAACCGCTCCCCAACGCCCGACGAGGTCGCCCCCCATGGCGACGATCAGCGCAACCCCCGCGGCGCCGAACACGACTGCCGGCAGTCGCGCGGCAATCTCGTTGATTCCGAGCAGGTGAAAGTCTGCGGCCATGAGCCAGAAGAAGAACGGGGGATGGTTGAGCCACGGGCGACCGTTGAAGTGAAGCGTGACCCAGTCGCCGCTCGTGAGCATGGCGCGTGAGATGACGGCGTAGGTGGTCTCGTCACGTGACCAGAGGGTGCTGTTTCCCAGGCCGAGCAAGAGGAGTGCGAGAGCCAATGCGAAAGCCGCCGCAACCGCCACGCGAGATCCAAGAGGGGCGAGGTTGTTTGATGGCGGGTCTGACGGCTGGGGAGGAGACGACTCAGGCGACGCTTCGGGCCGATTCACGCCACCGTCGGGCGCTCTTCAGGCGCCACAGCACTTCTTGTGCTTCTTGCCGCTGCCGCACGGGCATGCGTCGTTGCGCCCCACCTTTGGCGTGTCACGCACGTACGGCACCTGCGGCGCGTGGTGGTGATTGCAGCCTGGGCCGTGCACATGCTCGGGTTCGCTTGCCGGGCCTGTCGGTTCGGTGGAAGGATGGGGGGTGCTCATGGTCGAGGGGCCTCCGATCGGGAGAGATCTGGGGGAGCATCGCCATCGGACAGGGCGCGCACTCCGATCAACAGGCGCATGGCAAACGCAGCCTGACAGGCACTGCCGGGTCTCAGGTCTCCCTGAACGACCTCCGGCCCGATGCGCGCCGTGTGACGAACGCCAGAGCGGTCACCATCGAGGGCGTAGGTGAGATCGAGGTAGCGGCTGCCGTGAATCTCGAGGGGGCGAACGTCGATCACCTCGATGCGATGCTCGCCCATCAGCGGTGCTTCCATGGGCTCGCTGGTTCCACGCGGGAGGCTGACTTCCTGGTTCTGTGCCGTCATGGGCCCGGCTGCGGTTGGGAGACTGCAACCGCCTGAGCAGGAAGGTCTTGTGAATGACGTGAATTGCCCGACAATGGCTCCGAATTCAGACGAAGAGACGTCACGGCTGCACCTGCCCGGCAGCCGAGGAGAAGCCAATGACGGCTTGTTCCTCCTTCACGTGCTGACAGGCGGGCAGGCTGGTCGTGAGTTTCCCATCACGCATGACGGCTTTGTGCTCGGTCGTTCCTCTGACGCCAGCCTCATCCTCGATGACTCTGGCGTGAGCCGCAAGCACGCCTGCTTCAATCAGACGACCGATGGCCTGCTCACCGTGTCTGACCTCGGATCGACCAATGGCACGTTTGTGAACCAGGAGCGCGTCGACTCCAAGATCGTGGCGCACGGCGACCTGGTGTCGCTCGGAGGTGCCGTCAGCCTGCAGGTGCACTTGCGTCGGCGCGTTCAATCTCTCCCAACAGACGACACCACTTCGTCGAAGGGCGCATTGAGCGTCGGGAAGACCCTGGTGCTCGGCCCACTCGAACGCATCGCGCTCGAGACCACTCGCGCGATGCGTGCAAGCCGGCCGATGCATCTGGCCCTCATCGAGGTAGAGCTGCCATCTGGCCAGGAGAGCGGCTCTGACAGCGATGTGGCATATCAGCTCGTGAAGAAGTGCTTGTCGCGCCACACGCGTGCCACCGATTTCATTGGGCGCTTCGACAGCGATCTGATCTTCATCATCGTGGGCGGACACTCTGAAGAAGAGGCCGCTGAGAAGTTCTCATCGATTCACACCGAGCTCGACAGCCTCCAGCTGCCGGTGACCATGCCGGACGGTTTCGATCAGTATGTTCGTCCGATGAGCTACATCGGGTATGTGGCCCTCGAAGGGAGCATCGACACGCAGCCCGAGTCGCTTGTCTCGGCTGCGAGACGTGCGCTCGACTCCGCGAAGAAGCCGAACGGCAAGCGCCTTCGAAAGGGCAACACGTCGAATCTGTAGTGGTGTTGTCGTGTGCCAGACGGGTATGACGCGCGCGAAGTGGCTGCCACAAGAAGGAACCCTGGCAGGCGTGGGGAAATCTGCTCGCCTTCGCAACGTGAGGGCGCGGGTGAGAGCCGCTCTTGCAAGCGCTCACCACACGCTGGCCGTAGACAGCACCCATCCATCTGTCCCACATCCGCAGGAGGCTCCGATGAACGCCGCAATCCTTGAAGTCGCACAGAAGATTGCCGATGGCAACGACCTTTCGATTCGCGATGTCATCGCGCGCTTTCGTCGTGCCGGGGTGCAGTTCCGAACAGAGACGACACGCTCGTACGACACTTCGCCACAAGACGAGAACGTTCTGCTCGGCTACTCGTTCGAGGGCTTCTTCTATCCCTACAGCGAGGAAGAGAACCGCGCGCTGCTCGAGAAGCTCGTGCTGCAGGCGCGCCCGCGAGAGACCCGTCCGGCCGACCTGAACTGAAATCGCCGCCGGAGGATGGCGGTCTGACGCGAGAGCCCAGAACGAAGCAGCGCGAGGGGGGTTCCTCGCGCTGCTTCGTTCTGGGAAGATCGCAGACCGTTTCAGACCGTCTGGAGGCGAGGCCCGAAGTTCTCGGTGTAGCGGTGGTCGAACTCCTCGAGGGTGTACGAGTGGTTCTGTGTGCCGAGCAGCTCGATGGCATAGGCGGATGCCACGCTTCCCATGCGACCGCAGACTTCGAGGGGCAGCCCCTGGAGCAGGCCCGCGAGGAAGCCCCCGCGGTAGGCATCTCCAGCACCTGTCGGGTCGGTGACGGCTTTCGGTCTTGCCGCAGGCACGCTTACGTGCTGGCCGTCGCGGGTGTGGATCTCGCTGCCCTTCTCCCCGTAGGTCACCACGATCATCTGCACGTCTTCCGCGAGGAGCTGCTCGCGGGTGCGGCCGGTCTTCTCACAGAACACCGCGAACTCGTAGTCGTTGAGGATGAGGGCGTACGCCCCCTTGGCGCTCTCGAGCAGGCGGTCACCGTCCATGGCCGTGACCTGGAACGAAGGGTCGAAGAAGATCTTCAGGCCGCGCTCGCGCGCTTCGCGGCAGTGGCGCACCATCGCGTCTGGCGCGTCGGGTGCCACGATGACCCAGGCGCAGTCAGGGTCGACGCTCTGGGCGAGGCTGATGGTGTGCGCCTTCGCCATGGCACCCGGATGAAACCCCGTGATCTGGTTGTTGGCGCGGTCGGTCGTGATGTGGCACGACGCCGTGGGGTTCTCGTCGAAGATGGTGACCCCGGAGGTGTCTACACCGTGCGAGCGCAGCCACATGTCATAGTCGGCAAAGTCACGCCCGGCTGCGGCCACCACACGTGGTGACTGGCCGAGAAGCGCAAGGGTGTAGGCGATGTTCGCGGCGCAGCCGCCTCGCTGCTTCTTCAGCTCGCCCACGAGGAAGGAGATGTTGATGACGTGCAGTTTGTCGGCGAGGATGTGATCCTTGAAGTTGCCGGGAAAATCCATGATGAGGTCGAAGGCGAGGGAGCCTGTGACGGCGATCTTGCCACCGCCAACCTGCGTGGGGTTCGACATGGGGGCCTCCTGGGGCTGAGCCTGTTGCTGTGTGATGGGGAGACGCACCGCTCGACTGACGTGGCGTCTGTACGGTCGCGGAGCGGCACAAGCGGCGGGGCTTCGACGCCTGATGCGCCCTTCCTGCGCAGGAGCACGGTTCAGCGGCGAGAATCGTCGGGTTCATGCTGCTGCTGGTCGACTACTCGAGCCTCCTCTACCGTGCCTATCACGCGACGCCCTCGAGCATCGCGGCGAACGGGGTTCATGGCTGCCTGGGCATGCTTGCCCGTGTCATCGCTGATCGCAGGCCGCGCGCGGTGGCCCTGGCCGTCGACGACGACTGGCGCCCCGCATTTCGTGCAGAGGTAATTCCCGCCTACAAGGCCCACCGCGTCGCGGATGAAGGTGACGCGGAGAGCGACCCCGTGCTCGAGCAGGAACCCGTGGGGCGTGCCGTGTTCGCGGCGCTCGGCCTGGCCGTGGTGGGCGCTGCAGGCTACGAGGCAGACGACGTCATCGCCACGCTCTGCGCCGCCGCTGACGAGCCGGTCGAGATCCTCTCGGGAGATCGCGATCTCTTCAGCCTGGTGCGAGATCCGGACGTACGGGCGCTCTACCCGGTGCGCGGCGTGAAGTCGCTCGAAGTCGTCGATGAGGCCTGGATCGCCCAGCGCTATGCAATCCCCGGTCGGGCCTACGGCGACTTCTCCCTGCTCAGGGGCGATCCGTCTGACGGCCTTCCCGGCGTACCCGGCATCGGCGAGAAGACCGCGGCTGCTCTAATGACACGGTACGGCTCTATCGATGCGATTCTCTGCGCGCCAGACCTTGCTCCGGGGATTCGAAGGCGTCTCGACGACGCTCGCGACTACCTCGAGGCGGCACGGCGCGTGGTGCTGCCGGTCTCGTCGGCTCCCCTGGGTCCGCATCTTCCACTCGCGCTGCCGGCAACTGTTTCAGACGCCGAGGCGCTCGCGCGCCTGGCCTCGCAGCACGGGCTCACAGGCGCGATTGCTCGCTTCCGGGGAATCCTGGGCATCTGATCCGGGACTGTCTCGACGGAAAAAGGCGCGGCCTCTCTAGGGGGCCTTCACGAAGATGACCCAGTCCGCCTCGTGCTCCCAACGAGGAACGTCAGCGCTGCCGAGGTCTTCCACCGCAACGATGCGAACCGTGGCAATGCGCTCTTTCGGCAGCCTTTCGCGCAGGCAGGTGTAGAGCCCCAGGTTCCCGTCAATATGGAACCCGCCGCTGATGTGGAGGACAAGGGGCGGATTGGGCCGCCTGCGCTCGAGGGCGTCGGCGATGGATTCAGCCATGGTGTCGTCCTTGAGGCACTGGGCCGCGAAGTAGCGGTCGAGGCGGTCTGCGCCGGCGTGGGCGTGCATCGTGTCATCGAACCGCTTGCGGTAGGGGCCGTCCGCGATTGTGGTGTGACGGGCGAAGAGCCACCGATGGTCGGCGGGAAGGGCGTCGAGAGCGCCCACGCCCTCAAGCGCCACCGCCGCCGCCAGGGGGCGCGGCACGTTGCTTGCCAGCACCGGGAGCTTGCGCGCGCGTGCGGTGTCGAGCAATGGCTTGTAGTCGCTGGTGAAGCTCGGCCACGGCCTCGCGTCGGCCATCAGCGCGGCATCGTCGATCTCGCCGTTGAGCCAGCGATCGAGCGTCACCTGAACGTCTCGCTCGAACATCTCCAATGCGAGCACGACGTGCGGACATCGCTGGGCCAGATCGTTGAGGAGCGCGTTCTCACAGGCGTGCGTTGCGGGGCTGTCGTGGGCCTCGCCCACGAGAACCGCGTTCTCCTTTGCGAGGTGCTCGAGCATCACGCTCCACGCAACGAAGCCGTGCTTCCAGCCGTCATAGACCCGCGTGCCGGCGGCTTGCGCCCATGAGTCGGCTGTCAGTGAGAGCGCCAGAATCGCCAGGGCGACGCCCATGCGGAGGAAGGAACCGCGTCGCTGTCGCCCCTCGCGCCGGGGGGCGGTCATCGCCCGCTCCACGAGGGCTTGCGCTTCTCGAGGAACGCGCGCATTCCCTCACGCGCGTCGTCGGCCAGCGCGTTCACGGTCATGACCTCGCTGGCGAGCGCGTAGGCGGCGGCTTCAGACACGTCGATCTGGGCGTGGAACGCACGTTTCCCGATGGCGATGGTGAGGGGGCTGGCTTCGGCGATGCGACGGGCCAGCTGCTTCGTCTCGGTGCGAAGCACCTCTGGTTCGACCACCATGTTCACGAGGCCCCAGTCCGAGGCGCGCTGCGCGTCGATGCTCTCGCCGGTCAGCAGCATCTGCATGGCTCTCTTTCGCCCGATCGCGCGGGACAGCGCCACGCTCGGCGTGGTGCAGAACAGCCCGATGCGCACTCCCGGCGTGGAAAAGGTCGCCTCCGTCGAGGCGACGGCGAGGTCACACGCAGCCACGAGCTGGCAGCCCGCGGCGGTTGCGACCCCCCCCACCTCGGCGATGACGGGACGCGGGTGGCTGGCGATGCGCGCCATCATGCGGCTGCAGGTCTCGAACAGCGCGCGCAGACCCGCGATGTCTGCCTCGAGCACCTCGCTCAGATCGTGCCCTGAGCAGAAGACCTTGCCTGCGGCCCGCAGAACGACGACGCGCACTTCTGTCGCGGTGGCGAGGTGATCGAGGCACGCGATCATCTCGCCCATCATGTCCAGCGAGAGCGCGTTACGGCGCTGTGTGCGGTTCATGGTCACCATCGCCACACCGCGCTCGATCTGACAGGTGATGCTCTCGTACGTCGTCATTCGCGGGTCTCCTCGAATCGTTCTGGTCCGTAAGCGTCGATCGTGAAGGAGCATGTTTGGTCGCACGCCAAACGCTCCTGCCATCCACGCTAGAATACCTGACGACAAGGAGACATACCTGTGAGCTCGATAGACCACGAGTCCGAGATCGATGCACAAGAGGAAGAGATCGACTTCGAGGACCTCCTCGCGCTCGACGCCATCGAACCCACCGACGCGGCCAAGATCGCCCGCGATATCACGGTGGCCTGGGTGCAAGGCAACAAGTACGAAGACAATCTGACCGAAGAAGAGGTCGCGATCTTCTTCAAGTCGATGTATCAGGCCGTGCGCTTCCCGACGCTCATCGAGGAAGATGACCTCGACGACGACGACGACGATGAGGCCGACGGCGACAGCGAGAAGCAGGGCTAGCACGACGGGCGCGGCGAGAGATCGCAGCGCCCGTCTTGTTCGCGGGACATCTCAGCGCTCAGGGATGTTTGTGTGCCTTCTGCGGTTCGCCGTGGAACGTCTTCCTCAGGTTCTCGACCACGCCGCCGGTCTCGGCGAAGCTGAAGCCCTGGTGCACGCGCTCAGCCCCTTCGGCAACCCGGTGGAGGCCGGAGGGCAGGCCCTTGACGTTCGCCATGCCGCCCAGCAGCATGCTTCCCGCGCCGATGGCCGCGGCAGTGACGTTCACCGCGTTCGGCTCGTGAACGGCTTCAGCCACGCCCCTGGCCACGTTGAACACGGTGAGCACCTTCGGCTGGGCCATGGAGGCCGCGTACTCGAGCGGAGAAGGGCCGATTCGCTGCCAGTGCGGTCTGGCCTGGTTTCCGAAGTTGCGCATGCCGTTCACCTCTGCGGCGAACGGATCGAGGGTGCACATGGCGTCGACGCTCTCCTGCGATCGACGGTGCGCGTCGGCCTCGGCTCTCGACATGGCGTTCGGGTCGGCAGGCCCGATGTAGGTCTCGTGACGGGGAGGCAGGTTGGGCTGCTTGATGCCCACGCCAGGAAGACTGGATTCCTGGCGGTTCACGGTGGGCAGTGAGACGCGGGTGGCGTCTGCAGGTACGGGCGTGTGGGGCAACGAGAAACGGCGTGCGCCAAGAGACATGGCATCCATGATGGCAACCTCTCCCTCACGGCGAGCGACGCGGCCCGTGTTCCGCACTCGGCGGGGGCGCGCGACGTCGCCTTTCTTGGCCTTTTTATCCCCCCCCCAGGCAGTTCCGTCTAGGGGTCTGGCAGAGAAGCTCTCGGTCGCGCTTCTCGAGGGCGTCGTGCGCGCGAGGCGCGGGCGTCTCCAGACACAGCGGGCGCGACGCAGGAGACCCGGCGCCGTGCGGAGCAATGCATCTCACCGTGAACACCACCACACCTCAGACGATCGGCTGGATCGTCACCGATCAGCCCATTCCACCGTCCCCGTCAGCCCTTCTCGCCAGCCTGCGCGCCAGAGGGGTGTGGAGCGACACCAGCACCACAGGCGAGGCCGGCCTCCTCTGGAGCACGCTCCGCCTCGTCTCTGCGCCTTTCGAGGTCGATCTCTCCTTCACCGTGGGCGACGCGCTCCCCCCATCCGTGCGTGATTGGCTCCCCTGGGCGGGGCGAGACCTCGATGAAGCGGGCCTCACCTGTCTGCATCGGCCTCGCGCAACCTATTGCATCAGGTCGCGCCCCGCATGGGGCGGCGTGCCCCTGACGGGTCCGTCCGAGCGACAGCCCACCGCAGACGAGAGAGCCGCCAAGGACAATCCGCGACGCGCCGCGTGCTTCACCAGCGCGGTGAGCGCGGAGACCGCACTGGCGGTCACCGGCGTGCTCATCGATGCGTGCGCGCAGCGGTTCTGGCACGGTTTCCGCTTGTCTCCATTCCTGGGCGGTGCCTTCGATGTGCGCGACTATGTCTCGGTTCACGCACAGGCGGGTCCGCACGGTCTCGAGCTTCACACACACGGCTTGAGACGCTTCGGACGGGTGGATGTGGAGATGGGCCATGTGCCCCACGACGCACTTCCATTCGGCACCCGTGTCCTGAACGAGATCAGTCAGCACCAGGCGCTGGGGAACGTGGTTCGAAACGGGGAGACCCTCGTGGTCGATGGAGAGTACGCATTCTCGCTGAGCGCCACGTCGAAGAGCGGATCACACGTGGGCAATGAGGTTCTTGCCCTCGTTGACCCGTCTGATGCGCCCCATCGCGACGCGCGCGCCCCGCGCCAGACCCTCGCGCGCTTCTGCGAGGATGTGGCCGATGAGATGCTGACGCAGTCCGATCTGCAGGGCGCGCTGCGATGGCTGAGCCACGCGGTGCTGCTGGCGCCGATGCTCTCTCGTCTGCTGCGCAAGCGCGCAGGCGTGCTCGCGCACCTGGGCCGTGAGGCAGACGCGAACGCCGACATGGAGAATGCCCGCGCACTCGAAGCGTCTGCCGCGCTGCCGCGCTGACGTCAGCCCAGGCTGGTGATCCAGCCTTCCAAGCGGTTGAGTCCCTCGTCGATGCGCTCCATCGACGTGGCAAAGCTCAGACGCACGTTCCCAGGTGCGGCGAAGTCCTCTCCCGGCACCACGGCCACCCGGGCCTCCTCGAGCAGCGACGCCGCCAGATCTCCCGCGGTCTGCAGCACGTTTCCGCGACCGTCTCGCCGACCGAACAGCGCGGAGATGTCTGGGAAGACGTAGAATGCGCCGGTGGGCTGAACGCACTTCACTCCCGGCATCGATGACAGGCGCGCGTGCATGTGCGCGCCGCGCTGGGCAAACGCCTGACGCATGGTCTCGACAGCGTCTTGTGGCCCGTCGAGTGCGGCGGGAACAGCGGCCATGGCGAAGCTGGTGATGTTTGAGGTCATCTGCCCCTGAAGGCCGTCCATGGCCTTGATCAGGGGGAGCGGCGCAACCGTGAATCCGATGCGCCAGCCGGTCATGGCGTAGCTCTTGCTCAGGCAGTTGAAGGTCACTGTTCGTTCGAAGAGGCCGTCGCGCAGCGTGGCGAAGCTGGTGAACGGGGTGGTGCCATACACCAGCCGCTCGTAGATGTCGTCGGCGAAGACGACCAGGTTCGGATGTCGCATCACCACATCAGCCAGACCCTGAAGATCATCGGGGCTGTACATGGTGCCCGTGGGGTTGCTCGGAGAGTTGAGCACCAGCACACGGCTTCGGGGGGTGAGGGCCGCCTCGAGCTGCTCTGGGGTGATCTTGAAGCCGCTATCGACGGTGGTGGGAATCTCCTTCACCACCCCGCCAGCCAGGCGGGCCTGCTCGGGGTAGGTGACCCAGTAGGGCGCCGGGATCAAGACCTCGTCGCCCGGATTGACCAGGGCCATGAAGGCGAGGTACAGGCTGTGCTTGCCACCCACCGAGATGATGACGTTCTCCGGCTTGCAGTCAAATCCGTGGCGGCTGTTCATGTAGCGCGCGACGGCGGCTCTGGCCTCTGGCGTGCCGGGGTTGGGCTCGTACTTGGTGCGACCGCGTTCCAGCGCTTCGATGGCCGCCTGCTTGATGTGGGCAGGCGTATCGAAATCGGGTTCTCCTGCGCCGAAGCCGATGACGTCGACCCCCGCTGCCTGGAGGGCTTTCACCCGCGCGGTGACCGCAAGCGTGCTCGATGGCTTCAGGGCGCCTGCCCGATCTGAGAGTCGCAAGGGGCTCGATGACATCCGGTTCCTCCGTCGCGCAGTTCTGTCGGGAGCGCGTGTGCCTTGTTACGCAGCGGGACGCGCGAGTCCCTGCCGTGGCTTCAGTACTCGAAGCTGCTGGCGCCGATGAACTCACGCAAGATGGAGGTGGGGGGAACGTGGTCCGGATAGATGGCCACGAACCGGTCGATGAGCTCCCGAAGGCGGAACGCCGTTGCGAACGCCGGATCGCTGCGCGGCACCTCGAGGAGGTAGCGCTCGGCGTATACCTTCAAGACGGAGAGCTCATAGATCAGTGACGTGTCGAACACCACGTCTGCGCGCGAGATGTGCGGAAAGATGTGTGCGTGCTCTCCTCTGCGCACCGCCGGCCAGCGCGCGATGCTCTCGGCGGCGGTGGCGTTGCGGGTGTGCCGATCACGAACGATGCGACGGATGAGCCGCAGATCGGTGGGATTGACGCGGGAGAGGGGGTCGAATGCGAGGGAGGCCAGGGGCTGGATGAAGATGCGGTACACCTGCGCTGCCTCAACGCCAGGCCCCAGGAGCGATGGGTTGAGGCCGTGTATCCCCTCGAGAACCAGCAGCCCTCCTTCGCGGAGGCGCACCTCCCGGCCGCCGTCGGGTATCGATCGGCCGCTCTGGAAGCTGAATCGCGCCAGCTTCACCGTCTCGCCACGTAGCAGACGCGCCATCTGATCGCCGAGCAGCGCGAGATCGAGCGCTTCCAACGCCTCGAAGTCGTAGTCGCCACTGGCGTCTCGTGGGCAGCGCTCGCGGTCCTTGTAGTAGTCGTCGAGGGAGACGTTGACCGGGTCGAGACCGTTGACCTGCAGCTGAACGCTCAGCCGCTTGATGAAGGTGGTCTTGCCAGACGATGACGGTCCGGCGACACACACGATTCGAACACCGCTGCGGCTGGCGATGGTGTCGGCGATGTGCGTGAAGCGCTTCTCATGAAACCCCTCGGCCACGCGTATGGTGTCGGCCACGTGTCCTCTGACGCATTTCTCATTGAACTCGCCAACCGAGTTGACGCCGAGGGAGGCCAGCCATCGGGCGTGCTGGTGCAGCACATCTGCGTATGCGCGACTGGCGACCTCGGCCGACGTTCGTTCATCGCCCCCCGCGATGAGCAGCAGACGACCATCGACGGCTCTTACCGAGAACTGGCCGATGCGTCCGGCTCTGCTGGCGAGCGCGCTCAATCCCAGGTAGCGCAGGCTGCCGCACGTCACGAGACGGACCGCGAACTCGCGTGACATGTGGAGCAGCAGCGCGGGTGACGTCCAACCGCGGTCTCGGAACCAGTCGATGGCTTCCTGGGCGGCCCACCACTCGTGTCGTATGTCGATGTCGGCAGCCACCATCGCGCGCATGCGCGCCTCGAGCCGTGGCGCGAGTCGCTCTAGCGGCTCACCGTCTGGACCTGTCACATCGATCCACTGATGGGTGCTCAGCGACGAACCCAGGCTGAACGTGCGATCGGGGTCGATCTCTGCGGCGGCCTCGAGCAGCATCAAGGCGGCGCTTCGGCGGTAGATGCGCTGGCCTTCTCGCTCTGCTGTTGTGAGCGCCTTCACGCTCACGTCTGACAGAAGCGGGGTGTCGAGCGGCATGATGACGCCGTCGACGATGGCCGCGACAACGGGGTGGTCATCGACGGCTGACGGGAGCACCTCGTAGGGCGTCGTGCCGACGGGCACGGTCCGGATGTCGTCGGGGAGCGAGACCGTGACTGTGGTTCGACCCGATGGGGTGCGTTGTGGAACGACGGGGGCGCGGTGTGCGTGATCGCTGTCGGTCATTTCGGTCCGGTTCCTCGCGGGCGCAACCGTCCCTGCACAGGGCTCGCAGCCAGGTTCGCAGGTCGTCGGTGGCTGTTGCACCCTGAAGAACGGGGCGCGAGGGGGGAGGTGCAGGCGAAGGCGAACGATGGGGCATGCGCATTCCACACGAGCCCATCATCGACGACATGCACGGTCGACAGATCGTGGATCCCCATCGCGCCCTGGAAGATGAGAACGATCCCGACGTCATCGCGTGGACCCGCGAGCAGGGCGCGCTCACGCGCGCCGTTCTCGACGCGGTGCCGCAGCGCGCGGCCATTCGTGAGCGGCTGCGCGAGCTGCTTCGCATCGGGTGGGTCGGCGTTCCCCGAGTGCGCGGGCACCGCTATTTCATGGAGCGGCGCGAGGGGGAGCAGAACCAGCCCGTGCTGCACGTTCGCGACGGGCTTCAAGGCGAAGAGCGGGTTCTGCTCGACCCCAACGCGTGGAGCAGCGACGGGACCATCGCTCTCGACTGGTGGGTGGTGAGCAATGACGGACGACGCATGGCCTACGGAGTCTCGAAGGGTGGCGATGAGCGAAGCACGCTCCACGTTCTCGAGGTCGATTCCGGTGAGACCCTGGGTGACGTGATCCCGGGCACCCGCGCCTGCTCGCTGGCGTGGCTCGAAGACGGCAGCGGTTTCTACTACACCCGCTACCCGGCGGAAGGAGAGGTGCCTTCCGGCGAGGAGGGGTATCACCGACGGATCTTCCTGCATCGCCTGGGGGAAGACCCGGCGGGCGATCGACTGGTGTTCGGCGAGGGGCGCGCCCGCGAGCACTGGCCCAATGTGGATCTCTCCGATGATGGCCGATGGATGCTGGTGAGCGTGGAGGTGGGATGGACGCGAACCGATCTCTATCTCTTCGATCGGGTCGCGCAGACGCCGCCCGTGGTCATCTCCGAAGGGGTCGACGTGCTGTTCGGCGCCGAGATCGTGGGCGATGTGCTGTTCCTGCTCACCAACGACGGGGCGCCACGGTACCGCCTGTACCGCGTTGATCTCGAGGCGGGCAGCGCCGGCGATCGCGGGGCCTGGCGCGAGATCATCGCGGAGCACGAAACCCGTGTGCTCTCGGGATTCATGGTGGTGGGTGGCCAGCTCATCGTGCACTGGATGGAACGCGCCTCCTCACGCCTGACCGTGCACGATCTCGATGGACGCCACATCGATGAGATCGCTCTCCCCACCCTGGGGACGGTCTCCGGCATGAGCGGAGAGCACGATGGTGATGAGCTGTTCTTCGGGTTCAGCTCGTTCACCGTTCCGCCGACCGTCTACCGATGCGCGGTATCCGACAGGGTGGAAGCGCCGGCGCGCCATCTGAGCGTGGAGGCCGACCTCGACCCCGCCCGCTATGCGGTGAACCAGGTGACGTATCCGTCGCGAGACGGCACCCCGATCACCATGTTCGTGGTGCATCGCGCCGATCTCTCGCTCGACGGCACCTCGCCCTGCGTGCTCACAGGATACGGCGGGTTCAATGTCTCGATGACGCCAGGATTCACCCGTTCGACATACGTGTGGCTTGAACGTGGTGGGGTGTATGCCATTCCCAACCTGCGCGGAGGTGGAGAGTACGGGGAGGCCTGGCATCGTGCGGGAATGCTCGAGAGCAAGCAGAACGTCTTCGACGATTTCATCGCCGCGGCCGAGTTTCTCATCGCCTCCGGCTACACGCGATCAGAGCGTCTGGCCATCAGCGGGGGGAGCAATGGCGGGCTTCTTGTCGGTGCGGCGATGACGCAGCGCCCAGCGCTGTTCAGGGCGGTGGTCTGCTCGGTTCCGCTGCTCGACATGCTGCGCTATCATCTGTTTCGCATCGCGCGTCTGTGGATTCCCGAGTACGGCTGCGCCGAAGACCCTGAGCAGTTCGAGTGGCTCGTGTCGTACTCGCCCTACCACAACGTCACCGACGGCGTCGCCTATCCCGCGACGCTTCTGCTGACCGGCGCCTCTGACAGCCGTGTCGATCCGCTGCACGCCCGCAAGATGGCCGCTCGGCTGAAGGAAGCAACAAGCGGAGGGCCCGTTCTGCTGCGGGTCGAGTCTGATGCGGGTCACGGCGCTGGCAAGCCGCTGGCCAAGGTGCTCGACGAAGGAACGGATACCTGGTCTTTCGTCTTCTCGCAGCTGGGTGTCAGGTAGCGGGCGTGGCGTTGAGGCTGCGGAGCTCGCCGCGCAGCTCGGTCAGCCGCTGGGGCGGACTCATGTCGATCTTGTACTTCGATTCGAGCGCGGTGATCTGCTCGACCATGAAATCGGAGAGCGGGGAGAAGCGGGTGTCGGCCAGGTTCTGCAGCGCGCGCTTGCGCTCGAGCATCTGCTCGACCAGGGTGTACTTGAGGAACTCGTAGGAGAGAGAAAAGGTTCGAGCGTCGATGCCAGACTCATGCAGATACGCGTGCAGGTGGAACGACTTGTCGAGAATCATCTGGGTCTTGCGCAGGATCTTCTCGAGCTTCATCTTCTCAGTGGCCGCGCTCGTGCGAAGATTGTCGACCGCGTCCATGAACTTGACCACGAGAACGACATCGTAGCAGCCGGGGCCGTCACCTGAGCATCGCTCCTTGAAGTCGTCGACCATGTCGTCGATGAAGAGCCCGTAGACGTGCAACGCGATCTCGGTGGCCAGGTTGTAGCGTCGGTTCACCTGGTGAATGGCGATTCCGCTGCTCAGGTCGAGCTCGGTGAGCGACTCCGCAAGGCGGTGATATTCGTGGGCCAGCTCGTCCTGGATCGATGCGGCAAGCGTTCGACGCAAGACCCGCACTTCGGCGGCAACGCGATGCAGCGACTCTACGTTCATCCGGAGCGAGACCGACCGGTTCCCCAGCGAGCGGATGGCCTGGTTGACGATGATGCTGTACCGGTTGGTGAGCAGGCGGACGTTGTCACGCAGCTCCTTGCCGAACCGCCGCTCGATCTCGATGAGGCCGGAGACGTATGCCTCTGGAGAGCTCGACGTGTCTTCCACGCAGTCATGAAGCAGGGCGGTGACGAGGTAGCGGGTGGGAAGACCCAGGTCTGCGGTGCGTATGGCGACGTCGGCGGTGTGACAGATCGCGGGCTCGCCGCTCGAGCGCTGCAGGCCTTCGAAGAGCTCAAGGGCATACGAGAACGCCGCAACCGCCTCCTTGCCCAGCTCAGCGGCGACGTCGTCTTCGTATTCAGACGCGGCGCCAGCCGTGCGCAGGAGCTTCTCAGACAAGACCGATCGGCCCTGGAAGCGGTCGAGCTGCATGCTACCCAGCCTTTTTCATCAACTCGTCAGATGACCGCGGCGTAAAGCCTCGGAAAGGAAACGGTTCATCTCGGCCCCACTGGAAACCTGCCTCCCTCTCAGAGTTCGTTGGAGGAAGGGCGCTGCGCTTCTGCAGCGGTCTGGGAAGTCGCCTCGAGAGGTCTCAGATGTTGCGTGCCTGCTGATCGCCGGGGGTATCGGCGGCGCCTGTTCTGCGCGCCCGCGCCATCTCGGTGAGAAGGATGCTCAAGCCCAGCAAGAGGAGGAAGACCGCGCCCACGAAGTCGTCGCCTGCCAGACGCGCGCCATTGGCGGCAAAGTACATTCCGAAGCCCCAGAAGGACAGCGAAAGGAGGGGCACGGTCATCTTCTCCACGTTGTTCACGGGGCCGTTGATGGCAAAGATGTCTTCGATCTCCTTGGGCGGGGCTGACTCGGTCAGGAATGCCGTTTCGCGAACTTCGGTCACCGGCACCAGGGCATAGGCAACGGTCGAGACCACCATGACCATGAACCCCGCGAGGGCCCAGGTCAGCGCGCCCAGCAGCTGGTCGAGAAGAACGAACGGCGCTGTGACCGAGAGCCAGAACAAGACCAGCAGCGTGGTGGTGACCACAAACGGGATCTGTCTCTTGGGCGTGTGGTCGTCAACGTCCATGACGGCTGATTCCGGAAGACCGAAGTCGGGGCCGCGCTGCACCGCGAATACAGTACAGATCGCCACGACTGCCGACAGCGTGAAGAAGAGAGACGCGAAGAACAAGAGGGCTGCAAGCGGATGCGGGTAGGCGTTGCGACCGAAGAAGAGCACGACGGCACCGTTCACGCCGAGGCTGACGGCCAGCACGCGATAGATCTGCGCGTCGTTGATGCGCCGATGAACCCAGACGAAGAGAAGCCCGAGCATGAAGGTCGTGAACCCGTACACGGCTACCTTGTCGAACCAGGGGTTCATGAGGTGGTCGCCGATGATCCGGTCGATGACCAGATCGGAGTAGCCTAGCAGCATTCGATGCCCTTCCTCTGCGTTGCACTTGGAAATGTAGCAGAATCCGCCGTGGGTTTCACGGTTCGTCTCACCATTCCAACAGGCCGCACCCATAGGGCGGGAGGCGAAGCATCCAGGTCCCATCTTCACGGCGGGTGACCTCGCCGTGCTCCTCCTTCTGACGGGCCTCGTCCTTCGGCATCGCGAAGTCGGCGAAGCGGTTGCGAGGCGTGAGCTGGAGAGCGACGGGCAGGTCGGTGGACTGCGCTGCCTCATCGAGATTGGCCGCGACCGCCACGGCACGCCCACCTGGCAGTCGCCACGCGCGCCACGCCGTGGTCGGGTAGACGAGGAACACGTCGAGGAGGCTGCCGCCCGAGAGCGCGAGTCCGTTTCCCTTCACCCCCAGGGTGTGGAGACCGGGGTCGAGGCGACTCGTGGGGATGGCGCGGACCCGTGCGAGTGTGGCCTCATCTGGCGTGGACTCGAGGGGAAGGGAGAGGATGGCGTCGCCGTCGAGGCGCAGATTCAAGGAAGCCCCCGTCGTGCGTTCCTTCAGGAAGACCAGATCGACAGCGTAAGGGGAGCTCTGATGCGTCTCGAAACGAAGCCAGAACGCATTGTCGCCCACGAGGCGCGCCAGGCGGCGTGAAATTCCGTAGAACGTGAGGTCTTGAACGCCGTACGACTCGGTGACGGGGCGACCGTCGACGGCGGGCAGCACCTGCACGCTGTCAGACTGTCCGACCGGAACGGCTCGAATGAGGTCGGCGACGGGGGTGGCGCTGATGGCCAGCAGCGCACAGATTGCACGGGCAGACGCCCCCACGGACCCCTCATGCGATGGACCTTCAGTTGTCATCACCTCCGCGCACCGCCCGCTGCCGGGGTCATAGAGCGCGTGTCCGCTCTTGCCGGGAATGAGCAGCCACGACGCAAACAGCGCTCCGAGGGCGGCGTGACGATCCTTGCCCGACAGCTGCCACACGGCGCGACAGTTCATCGCAAGCGATGCCGCCGTTCCCGGGACGGCTGGAGCGGTTTCGGGAATGGGGGTGATCTGCCAGATCGACGGGAACGACGACAGGATGCGCGGGTACAGGACATCTGCCTCGAGCAGGGCCGTGGACTGATAGGTAGGTTTCTGGAGGACCTCACGGGCGTGCGCGAGGGCAGAGGCCTGCAGGTTTCCATCGGCGTACCAGAGCCACGGGCGGTCGGCCTGGGGCAGAAATGCCTCCCAGGGATACTGCCCCACCGATCCTCGTTGCATCTCCACAAGGCCATCGGCCAGGGTGCGCAGGGCGACGACCGTGGCATCACTGGGACGTGACCGCTGCCAGTCGCAGAGCCCGAGGACGATGGCGGCGGCGGCGTCGGCGCGGTGGAAGGGCAGCCAGGCGGGCATGCGCTTCTGGTCGATGATGAGGTGCCTGCCCACGCCGCGCTCCGGACGGCTCCACATCGATGAGAGCCGCTGCAGGAACGATTCGAGGGCGACCTGAAGCGCGTTCGACAGCGATTCATCACGGGCGAGAACGCGCATGCCGGCCCCGAACGCCTGCACGGCACGAGCCCCCGCCATCCAGTCGGCGGCCCCGAACACCGCCGCTGCCTCGCCGGGCGCCTCGGGGCTCTGGTAGGCGACGAAGCCGCCGTCTGCACGCTGCAGCGCAATGAGCGTGCGAAGCGCGCTCCTGGCCTCGGAGCGCGCTCGATCTGCTCCGCTGCCCCCACGCTCTGCCTGTTCGAGGTAAGCCAGCGCGACCCAGGCGATGTCGTCGGTGCTCACCAGGTCGCTCGTTCCCCGCTGCGACGCAGGCGGTGGTCCCACATCGTGCCAGGCGGCACGCAGGGTAAGGGCGTCGGCGTCGACACGCCAGATCACCTGGTTGCCGCGGTCGCCAAGCTTGACCACGGCGCGCTGACGCTCGATGAACGCGAAGTTCGCCAGACCGTTCACGGAGTTCGGCGGAGACGTGGGGCGGCTCCATGCGGTTGCGGTCGACGCCAGCAAGAACAGCAGAGCGAGCAGACGCCTCATGGTCGGCGAGGTTCCGATGACGATGTGTCGCGCGCAGGGACGCTCGGGCCGGCCGCAGTGTCCGGCGACGGTGTCGGCGGAGAGAGGCGACGCGTGCCGGGGGCGATGGGCGGCCGTGGCTTCAGCACCCGATCCCCCTGCGGGGTCACCGGCGCCGAGGCCGCTCCGCCGGCTTGCTGGAGGCGCACATAGGCTTCCACGTTCCCGTTCCCGGTGAAGACGTTGGTGTCGAGATCGACAACGGCGTCTTCGCAGGTGAGCCAGTCATCGGGCCCACGCTCGTAGCGGACGTTGCTGTACATGTGCACCTGTCTGGCGTCGTGGCCGACATAGTGGGCGCGGTCGGAGAACGCGCGCTTGTCGGCCTGCCTGATCCTGACATCGCCGATGGCGTCGCCCTCCAGCTTCTCCCACCAGTACTCGAGCACGTTGCACATCATGATCGTGGGCACCGTGGTGGTGGGCGAGGTGCTCGAGCCACCGCTGCGCGTGGCCCCGGGTCGCGCGGGCTCGCCCTTCTTCGCAGCGGGGTCGCCTTCTCTTGCCGCTTTCACCTTCTCGGTGACCACGTCGACGTGACCGGTGAGCACGGCTTTTCGCTCCGCGTAGAACGCGGAGAGCTTGTCGGCCGTCATTGTCGTGCCCGGCTGGGTGATGCGCACGCCCTTCGTGAAGTGGCCGATCTGCTTGTCTGTCTCGAACTCGGCGTGAGGGGCCGTGATCTGCGTGTCGAGATGGGTGAAGACCACATTGCCGTCGAGGGTCAGGAAGTGCTTCTGATCGTCATAGCGCATCGACTGGGCGGTGACGCGCACATTGTAGTCGGTGGCGGCGGCTGCCGGAGAGGCGCCTGCGGCCGGTGAGCCCGATCTCTGGGTCGGCGCCTTGGCCTGGGAGGAGGTGGCCGATGCGGGGGGACTCGGACGCGGCGCGGCGATCGCCGAAGGCTGCGCAAACGAGGCCGAGACCCCCACGAGAAGCGTCGCGAGCGCAACAAGCGGGCTCGACGTCGCGCGCGAGGTGTGGGAAGTCTGGCGGGAAGGGGGGGCAGAATGAGGCATCGTCGTCGTGACCTGTGGTTCGCTCTCGCTTTCCCGCGTCCTGTCTGATCACGCTGGACGAGGGGGCGAAGTCTGCCGTCTGTCGTCCCCTCGTTGACAGGCCCACGGGGCTGGGGCCCCTCTCCATCACGAGAAGGCGTGGGCAGCCGACGGCACGGAAAAGAAGAGAGCGGCACCTGTGCCGCTCTCTTGAGACGAACATGGCGGAGAGCGAGGGATTCGAACCCCCGGGACCCTCGCGGGCCCAACGGTTTTCAAGACCGCCGCATTAAACCGCTCTGCCAGCTCTCCAGGCTCGTATGGATCTGATCTTTGCCTCGACCTGCGCAGCGGCAGTTTCGGGGCACGCCTGATGGTAGCGGATGCGCTCGCTCGTGTCAACGACCTCCCATCGCCAGACCTCTCAAGTCCTGTGATGAACGCACCAGCGACCACGCGATCGAAGGGCCCCACGCGGGTGTGGGCGAAGACGCGACACGCCCCACCCCGAACAAGAGCGGAGCGCGGCTGATGGCCGAGAAGATCTTTCGTGACGCCGTTCACGGCGACATCGCCCTCGATGCACAGGTCGAAGTCGCACTCATCGACACCCCGGAGTTCCAACGCCTCCGGGGCATCAAGCAGCTGGGCACCGCGTCGATGGTCTATCCGTCGGCGCTGCACTCCCGGTTTGAGCACAGCCTTGGCACCAGCCATCTCGCGCGCCGCATCGTGACTTCCGTCGAGGCGGCGCAAGGGCCGTTCGCCGATGCAGACGAGAAGCGCGCGCTGTATGCCGCAGCGCTGCTGCATGACGTCTCGCACATCCCCTACGGGCACACGTTCGAGGATGAGCGTCACATCTTTCCGCGACATGACGAGCCGGCGCGCTTCGCCGCATTCCTGCGCAGCGGCGAGCTC